>JAEYYS010000279.1 GCA_023428335.1 Verrucomicrobiota bacterium
CGCCGACAGAGCGGGGCGCCGCGGAACCGCGCCGCGGTGAGAGCCGCGGGGTGTCGACCGTGACCCGCAGTGACGACAGCGGCATTTACACCCTCAAGCGCGAGGGCGATCACGTCACCTTCAGCGCCCAACCGAAGCAGGGTGAGGCGCGCAGCTGGAATCTTCATCAGGAGCGCGACCGCATCCCCGAGCCGCTGCGCGAGAAGCTGCGCCAGCTTGAGGAAATCCGCGGCGACCGCGACGAAGGCCGCAACCGTCCAGCGACTGACAGCCGTAGATCAGAAAACGGCCCGCGAGGCCGGGATTGAATTTGCACCAACCCCCGCAACCAAGGGGCAGGGGCGCGTGGTCGGGAGCCGCGTGTCCCTGCCCTCCATGCGGGGGAGCAGGACATGGTCGGGCGAGTGCGGCCGATCCGGTGGGTTACCAGCCGAATTTCTTGATGACCGCCTTTTTGCGCAGGCCCTCCATCCACTGATCGATGACGGTCTTCGATTTTTCCGAGGAGACGGCGCGCTCGATCTCTTCGCGAACTTCGGCGAGCGGCTTGGCCGTGCCCGGGCGGATGTCATCGCAGGCGAGGATGATGAAGGCGGCATCGTCGTCGATGACCGGGCTGATGGAACCGGCCTTCATGCCGAAGGCGACATTGGCGATCGAGGCCTTGAGCTGGTCGCGGCCCATCCAGTCCCAGGCGCCACCGTCCTCGGCCTTGCTGTCCTGCGAGTAGGTTTTGGCCATGGTGGCGAAGTCCGCGCCACCGGTGAGCCGGGTGCGGATTTCGTCGGCGAGCTTGCGCTGGCTTTCGATCGTGGCGCCGGCCTCGCCGCCGAATTTGGGCAGGGTGATGGTGCGGATCTTGACCGAGCCGCCACTGCGCCAGTTGTCGACATTCTTCTTGTAGAACTCCTCGACCTCCTTGGGGGTGGCGGGCGGCTGTTCGGCGGCCTGCTTGCCGCGCATGGCCTGCACAATCATCATTTTTTCGCGCATCTCCCGGAACTTTTTCAGGGTCATGCCGGTGGCGGTCAGCTCGCGGATGAAGGCGTCACGGTCGCCCTTGAAGCTTTCGCGGATGATGCCGTTGATGTCGTCATCGACCCACTGCGCCTTGATGCTGGCGCCGAGGCGCTTGAACTCGGCGAGCACGAGCTCGCGGTCCACCAGGCTGTCGAGGGCGTTGGCACGCAGCTTGGCGAGTTCCTGCTGCAGCTTGTCGGGTTGGTCTTGAAGCTGGAAGCGCAGGATCTGTTCCTGGGCGGTGACCGCGTCGCGCACCTCCGACTTCATGATGGGATTGCCGTTGACCACGGCCGCGATGCCGTTGCTGTAGCTCTGGGCGTCGGCGTTGAGGGCCAGACCGAGCAAGGCGGCGAGGGAAAGGAGGAGGCGGGGATTCATGTTCCTGAGGGGCACGCTTAACCAGCAATCGCCGGGCAGGCAAGGCCAAACCCGGCGAGGCCGGCGAGGCCGGCGAGGAAAACAGACGTCGCGCCGCCGCCTTTGTTCGACATTTGCCTGGATTGTCTGCAAATCAGGCGGTGCGGCCGAAGGCGCTGACCTCGTTTTTGTTCGCACACAGGCGGGTCAGGCGGAAGTCGCTGCAAAGCGCCGGCGCCCGCGTCTTGAGCGTGTCGAGCAGGCCGTATTCATCGCCGCCCTTGAACTTGATCGTGACCAGGAAGCGGCGCATCAGGCCGGCTGCCAGCCAGTCGAGCAGCAGGTCGATGCTGCGCTGCGGCGCGGCAATGATGTCGCAGAGCAGCCAGTCGACCGGCGTTTCCGGCCGGAACTTGAAGGCATCGCCCTGATGAAAGTGCAGGCGCGGGTGGCGCATGAGGTCGTCGCGCAGCGGGCTGCGGTCGACGGCGGTGACACGGGCGCCACGCTGCAGGGCGACGTAGGTCCAGCTTCCGGGCGAGGCGCCGAGATCGACGCAGGTCTGGCCCGCCTGCAGGCGTTCGCCGAGACGCAGTTCGGCTTCGACGACCTTGGCAAAGGCGCGACTGGGGGCCTGTTTGTCGACCGCCGGGGCGATGTCGCCGGCGGCAAAGGCGGAGATGAGCGCGCGTCGTTCGTGCGGTTGAGGGGCGGCGCAGACCGACAGCAGGCCGGTGTCGGGCGCGGTAAGCGCGGCCTGCACCAGGGAGGTGGCCGGAGTGAAGGGTTCGCTGCCCTCTTCGAGCGAGCGCAGCAGGGCGCGGCGGCGTTTTTTCAGCCGTTCGGACAAGGCGGCGCGGATCAGGGTGCAGCGATGGGCGCCGGCGCGACCCTCGCCGTACGCCGGCCAGAGGTGCAGGCGCCAGGGCTGGGTGTCGGGCAGTGCGCCGAGAACGGCCTCGAGGATGGCATCTGCCCAGGCATTGACCGAGGTCGCCTGGATGGGCCGGCTGTCTGGCAGAGTCTGACGGGCGAAGGCGGCGAAGGCTGGCAGCTGTTCGCAGGACAGCCAGGGCGAGTCGCCAGCCGGCACGCCGAGTTCCCGGGCAAGCGGGGCGATCAGGTCCGGGTCGGCCAGCAGGGTGTGCATGGTGTCGGACAAAATGGGATGCCGCGCCTCAGGCGAAGAGCGGCTGCAGCGGTGCCAGTTCCGGCAGTTCGGCGCAGACGCCGGCCAGGTTGCGCACACCGGCGGGGATGTGCTGTTCGAAGTGGGTTTTGCCGAGGTTGCGGCTGAGATTGGCATAGGCGCCGAGGGCCTGCATGAGGCGCTGGGCGGCGCATTGCAGGACCACGGCACGCAGTTCCGGCAGGGCCAGACCGCGCAGGTCCGCATAATAGGCGAGCAGATCCTCGCGCTCGCTGCGGCTCAGGGTCACATAGGGATCGAAGAGCAGGGAGGCGAGATCGTACTCGGCCAGACCGGGGCGCAGGCCCTGGTAGTCGACCAGCCAGGCGGCGCCGTCGCGCAGCAGGATGTTCTGGCTTTGGAAATCGCGATGCACGAGGCAGCGCGGTCGTTCGGCGAGGCCTCGGCGCAGGCCGGCGAGCGCGGCGTGGGCGGGCGCGTGTTCGGCACTGGCGGTCTCACGCCCGAGCAGGCCGCGCACGAAGTGTTCAAGGAAGTAATTTTGCTCCCAGGCGTACAGGGACTCGTCGAATTCCGGTTCCATGGCGGCGACCTCCGCCGGGTCGAGGCGGTCGGCAGCGACGGCGTGGATCTTTGCCGCCTCGCGCAGCGCCGCCTCGTACAGCGGTCGCCGCTCGTCCCAGGGGGCGTCGCGATGGCCGTGCAGGTCGTCCTGGCCAAGATCTTCCAGCCAGACGAACAGGCGCTGTTCGTCGACGCCGAGGATGGCCGGCACGCGCACGCCGAGGGCGGCGAGCCGGCGCGTGGCGGGCACGAATTTCGGATTGTCGCGCCGCGCCAGGGTGTAGATCATGAGGATCATCGGCGGCTGCCCGGCGTCGGCCCAGCGGAAGCGGTAATAATGGCGATCGGAGCCGCCCTTGAGGATCGGCTCGACTTCGCAGGCGCAGTGCTGCAGCGCCGGGAAACGCTGGCGCGTCAGGATGAGCAGGGCCTCATGTTCGGGTGGCATCAGGGCCGATGTAGCGCCGTCCCGCGCCCCCCGCAACCGCGAGCTGCGCTGCAGGGTGAAGCAGAAAAATCGCCGCTGTCTGCCAGAAAGCCGCCGCTCGCGCCGCTTGTTAAGGCTGCATCTCCTTCCCGCCATGCGCCTGCCCTTGCTTCTCCTGCTCGCTGCCTCGCCCGCCTTCGCCGATTGGCCTGAATTCCGCGGCCCCGGCCGCCAAGGCCACAGCGAGGTGGCTGAACTGCCGGTGGAGTGGAGTCCGGCCGTGCGCCGCGGCATCCGTTGGAAGGTGCCTGTCGCCGGCATCGGCTGGTCCTCGCCCGTGGTTGCCGGCGGACGCATCTACCTGACCACCGCCGTGCCTGAGGGCGGTGTCGACAAACCTGGCGTGGCGCGCAGCCTGCGTGCGCTCTGCCTGGAGGCGACCGACGGCCGGTTGGTCTGGGACCGCGAGGTTTTTCTGCAGACGCCCGATGCGCCGGCGGCACACAAGAAGAACAGTCATGCCAGTCCGACGCCGGTGTTCGAGGCGGGCCGGCTTTACGTGCATTTTGGTCACCAGGGCAGTGCCTGCCTCGAGGCGGTGGATGGGGCCGTGGTCTGGAGCACGCGCGAGTTTGCCTACGCGCCGGTGCATGGCAATGGCGGCAGCCCGGTGCTTGAGGGCGGCCTGTTCATCTTCAACGCCGATGCGGCGGAAAAGCCGGCGGTCATCGCCCTCGACCAGGCCACCGGCCAGCTGCGCTGGCGCTTCGAGCGGGTGAGCGAGGCCAAGAACAAGTTTTCCTTCAGCACGCCGCTGGTCATTGAGG
>JAEYYS010000303.1 GCA_023428335.1 Verrucomicrobiota bacterium
GCATGATGCAAGCCCGTTGGGCTTGTCGGACTGCTCTCCGCCCCCTGCGCTTGGCCCTGTGCTCGATTCCCTCAGGATCAGCGTCCCATCAGCGTCCCATCAGCGGTTGATGACCCGTTTGGGAAGAGAATGACTCACGCCAAGGCGCAGATGCACCCCACCCTTCCACCTTCGTGCTCTTCGTTCCTTTCGTGGTTCCAAAGGCTCGGAAACCGCGGGGTCAATGCCCCCGCCTCCAGCAGAAATCACGGCGCCGACGCATCGGCGCCCTCCCCTTCGTGATCTTCGTGCCATTCGTGGTTCCGAAGCCTGGCCCCAGAAGCGGACAAGCGTGTCCGCGCTCCCCTCGCCTGCGGCGGTCCCATCGGCGCTCCTGCGACATCTGCGGTTCACCTTCTGCGCCATCTGTGAAATCTGTGAAATCTGCGGACCTGAAACTCTCAGGTCCATCCGCGCACAAAAACCGCCCATCATCCCGCGTATCTCTGTTCCCCCCATGCTGCGCTGTTTCTTCCTCCTGCTTGCCTTCACCCTGCCGGTCCATGCCGATACCCAGGCGGCGTTGCGCGTCTTGCGCGACGAATGCCTCGGCTGTCACAAGCCCGGCAAGGCCAAGGGCGGCCTGCTGCTCAATGCCCACGACAAGATGATGAAGGGGGGCGACAACGGTGCGGCGGTCGTGCCCGGCAAGCCGGATGCCAGCCCGCTCTACCAACTGGCGCTGGCCGATGCCGACCCGCACATGCCACCGAAGAAGCAGCTCGACGCTGCCGCCCTCAACGCCCTGAAGGCCTGGATCGCCGCCGGCGCACCCTGGGACGAAGCCGTCTTCAACGAACCGCCCGCCCCGAAACCCGTGAAGTTCACCCCCATGCCCGAGGCCTGGCAGCCGGTGCTGGCCATGGCGCTGTCGCCCGATGAGAAAACCCTGGCCGTCGCCCGCGCCCAGCGCATCGCGCTCATCGATCTCGCCGCCAAGGACACCCCGGTGGTCGCCTACCTCGAAGGCCATGTCGAACCCGTGCAATCGCTCGCCTGGACACCCGATGGTCTCACCCTGCTCTCCGGCGGTTACCAGAACGTCCGCGTCTGGGACGTCGCCCAGCGCAAGGAAGTGCGCCGCCTGGAGCAGTCGCTGGTCGGCAACGTCACCGCCCTGGCCGCCACCGCCGGTCAGGTCTTCGCCGCCGATGGCGAGGCCGCGGGCGCCGGTTTCCTGCGCCAGTTCGACCTCGCCAAGGGTGCCCTGCTGGCCACCTGGAAGGCGCATGACGACAACATCAGCTCGCTGCGCCTTTCCGCCAAGGGCGACCGCCTGCTCAGCGGCGGGGCCGACAAGATGGCCCGCCTCTGGGACACGAGCACGCGCCAGTTGATCGCCTTTTATGAGGGCCACACGAACCATGTGCACTCGGTCGCCTTCAACCACGACGCCAGCCAGATCGCCACGGCCGGGGCCGACCGCGAAGTCAAGGTCTGGGACGTCGCCAGCCGTGAGCAGGACGTGTCGCTGGGCGACAAAAAATCGGTCTATGTTGGCGTCTCCTGGACGCCCGATGGCAAGGCCCTGGCCGTCGTCACCGACAAGGGGTTGGGCAGTGTCTACACCGAGCTGCAGAAGCACGATGGCGCCCAGCGCAGTGCGACCGCCAAGGAACGCAAGCTGACCAGCGTGGGCGCGCCACTGACCAGCGTGCTCATCACCGCGGATGCCAAGACCGTCTTCGCCGGCGGGTTCGACGGCAAGGTGTATCGCTGGAATGCCACCGACGGCAAAACGGCGGGCGTCATCCAGCCTTAAGCCGCCCCTCAACGCGGCAGGTCCAGGCTCCAGACCTGCGGTGAGCGCTTGCCGGGGCGGGCTTCTCCGCCCGGGATGACGAGTCGGCCGCGCCACTCAACCAGGGCGGTCGTCACCAGCGAGAACGGCACCTCGCCGACCGGCGCCCAGGTGTCGGCCCGGGGATCGTAGGCGAGCACATCGCGGGGGAAGCCCGGGTGCTGATCCTTCGGCTCAAAGGCCGCGTTCGCACCGTCGTCACCTCCGATCAGCCACAGCCGACCGCCCACCACCGGCGCCGGTCCGGGGGCCGCGACCGCGACGCGCGGCGGATCCGCCAGGCGGCGCCAGCCCTGCTCCGGCCGAAATTGCCAGGCATCCCGCAACCACTCGCGTTCGGCCTTGCCATCAGCTCCGGGTTTCAAGGCCGCGCCGCTGAACAGGAAGAGCGCGCCGTCGTGGGCGCCAAGGCTCGCCAGAAAGCGCGCCGGTCCGGGACAGGGCTCGCGCTCACGCCAGCCAGCGACCGGGTTGGCGAGATCGAGCGACCACAGCACTGCCAGCGCGCGGGTCGAGTCGGGCCGTTCGACACCCCCGGCGAGGTAAAGCGCCCCGTCGAGCACGGCGCCGGCCATGAGCGCGCAGGGTTTCGGCAGCGGCGGCAGGGCGTCGATCTGCAGTTGGTCGCCCGTCTTGCGCAAGCGGAAGACCTCGCGGAAATGCCCGCTCGCATCGCCACCGCCGGCGCAGATCACGCCATCGGGCGTTGTCACCGACACTCCATAACCGTTGGGTCGCGGCAGCCGGCCCAGCCGCTGCCAGTCGCCCTCGGGACCGCTCAGGAC
>JAEYYS010000315.1 GCA_023428335.1 Verrucomicrobiota bacterium
CCCCCGTCCAGTAAGGCCGCTCCGCCGCCATGCCCCCCTTCCGTCCTCTCCTTCTGCTCGGCCTGGCCGCGCTCGCCTGCCTGCCCGCCGCCTGCTCGAGCCGGCCGCGCGGCCTGCCCAAAAACCTGCCAACCATCAAGCTGAAGGACTCGCCACAAACGCCGGCTCACGGCATGGCGCGCCGCGACTATCCTTTCGATGCCAATGGCAACTACGTCACCGCCTGGGCCGCCGAGGGCGAACCCGCCGCCACCGCTGCCGACATCGAACGCTGGCGCACCTCCCACGGCGGCAGCGTCTCGCGCCGCCAGCCCTCGCCGGTGCGCAAGGTCTCCGGCAGCCGCGGCACCCACACGATCCGCTCCGGCGACACCCTCAGCGGCATCGCCCGCAAGTATGGCACCACGGTGGCCAAGCTGAAGGCCGCCAACGGCCTGAAGTCCGACCTCATCCGCGCAGGCAAAACCCTGAAAATTCCGCGCTGATCCCGCCGTGACCCCGCTTCTGCTCGTGGCCCTCGGCCTGGTCGTCGTCCTGGTGACGCTGACGATTTTCCGCCTGCACGCCTTTTTGGCCATGATCCTCGCGGCCTTCGTGGTCGCCATGGCCACCCCCGAGGCGATGCTGCTGGCCCACGGCGAAGCCCAGGCGGCCGCTGGCAAGATGAGCGCTGCGGAAGCGACCGCCTTCGCCAGCTCGACCCCCATCGACCGCGTGCTCGAGGCCTTTGGCGAAACCTGCGGCAAGATCGGCCTGCTCATCGCCATGGCCTCGATCCTCGGCAAGTGCCTGCTCGATTCCGGCGCCGCCATGCGCATCGTGAAGTCGGTGCTCGACCTCTTCGGCCAGGCGCGCGTGCACTTCGGCTTCGTGCTCACCGGCTTCGGCCTCGCCATCCCGGTCTATTTCGATGCGGTC
This sequence comes from Verrucomicrobiota bacterium, assembly GCA_023428335.1. Lineage (GTDB taxonomy): Bacteria > Verrucomicrobiota > Verrucomicrobiia > Verrucomicrobiales > Verrucomicrobiaceae > Prosthecobacter. The sequence continues at coordinate 919 of JAEYYS010000315.1, forward strand.
TTCTACCTGCTCATGCCCATTGGCAAGGCGATGGCACGCGTCACCGGCAAGAACTACCTGCTGTACATCCTCACCATCGTCGCCGGCGCCACCATGGCCCACTCGCTGGTGCCCCCGACCCCTGGCCCACTCTTCGCCGCCGAGGAACTCGGCGTCGAGCTGTCGACCATGATGATCGCCGGCAGCATCGTCGGCCTGTTCACCGCCTCCACCGGCCTGCTCTGGGCGGTCTGGGCCAACCGCCGCTGGCAAATCCCCCTGCCCGAGGACGGCCCCGGGGAAGCCCTCGCCGCCGACCACCCCCTGCCTCCACTCGGCCTGTCCCTGCTGCCCATCGTCCTGCCGGTCGCCCTGATCAGTTGGGGCACGATCAGCGAAAACCCGCCCTGGTTCAGCGACAGCAACGTCGCCCTGTCGATCGGAGCCGTGCTGGGGCTGTTCCTGCTGCACCGCCACCGGCCCACCAGTGCGCCCTCGGTCAATGACGCCGTCCAGGATGCCATCCTCTCCGGGGCCGGCATCCTGCTCATCACCGCCGCCGGCGGCGCCTTCGGCAGCACCCTGCGCCAGACCGGGGTCGCCGAACTCATCCAGCAGATGGGCGCCACCTCGGCCCGCCACTGGGCCCTGCCCATCTGCTTCCTGGTCACCGCCCTCGTGCGCACCGCCCAGGGCTCGGCCACCGTCGCCATGATCACCGCCGCCCCCATCGCCAAGGCCTTCCTGGAAACCGGCGCACTTGGCTACCACCCGGTCTACCTGGCGCTCGCCGTCGGCTGCGGTTCCAAACCCATCCCGTGGTTCAACGACAGCGGTTTCTGGATCATCACCCGCATGACCGGCCTGCAGGAGTCGCAGACCCTGAAAATGGTCACCCCCATGATGTCACTCATGGGCTTGGTCGGCCTGCCCGTCGTCATGATCGGCGCCTGGCTCTGGCCAATGGTGTGAGGTGATGCCAGACGTCGGACGAGTCAGACAAGTCAGACAAGTCAGACAAGTCGGACGGAGATTCCGCCTTGCGACCCAGATCCGGCGCCCTGAGACAGGACGCCCTACCTTGGATCAACACCAGCGCAGCAGCACCCTACCTAGCCTCAATACGGCACGCGGAAGATTTCGCCGGTGACCGGGTCACGGGCTTTCTGGCCGGGGCGCAGGCCCTCGACGCTGATGATGCGCTTGGGATCCTTCAGGCTGTACACCTGGCTCGGCTGGCCAGGCACCTTGCGGGCAAAGGGCACGTCGGTCGGCACCGGGGCCGGAGCCACGGGCTGTTCAGGGGTCGGCGGAGGGGTGGGCACACCACCCGGAACCGTCGGCGCACCGGCGGGTGCAGTGCCGGGAGGAGCCACCACCATGCCAGGATCGACGCCGGCGGCGGCGGGATCGAGATTCGGTGCCGGCACCGGGGCGGCATTCGGATCGATCGGCACCGGGGCGTTGGGATCAACGTACTGGGTCGGCTGCTCGCCGTAGCGCGGCGGGTAGTCGAGCGCGCGGCCACCGCGTCCGGCGAAGGGCCGCGGCTCGGGGCCTTGGCAGCTGGCGAGAACCGCCATCAGGGCGGCAAGGACGTGGAGGGGCCGGGGACGGAGCATGGGCGTGGCAGGTTAGTTGTTCACGCGCATCGGCATGAGCACGTAGAGGAAATTGACGCCCGTGCGCAGCACGCCGGGACTGATTTCATCGATCAGATGCAGGGTCACCTCATCGGAGGTCAGGTTGCGCAGCGGCGCCATGGTGAACTCTGGATTGAAGGCGATGGTGATGTCGGCGCCCTTGTAGTTGATCGCCAGGGTTTCGCGAGCCTCACCGACATCCGGCGAGGAGGCGACGATTTCCACCTGGCCGGGCGTGAAGATGAACTTCACCGAGTTCGACTTGTCGCTGGCGAGCAGGGACACGCGCGAGATGGCGCGCAGGAAGGTCTCGCGCTCGAGCACGATGCGCTCCTTGGCCTCGCCGGGGATGACCTGGCGGTAGTTCGGGTAGTTGCCGTCGATCAGCTTGCTGATGAGCAGGCTCTCGCCGAGGTCGAAACCGACCTGGCTGCCGGTGATGCGGATGAGCACATCGCCCGTGTCGCCAAGCAGGCGCGACAGCTCATTGACCGCCTTGGTCGGCACGATGATGTCGACCTCCTGGCTCTCGGGGAATTCAACCTCCTGCTCGACCATCGCCAGGCGGCGACCGTCGGTGGCGACCAGGGTCAGGGCGTTGCCCTTGAAGGAGAACAGGATGCCGTTGAGCACGTAGCGGGTCTCGTCGGTCGAGATCGAGTAGGAGGTCTTGCGCAGGCAATCGCGCAGCACCTGCTGGTCGACGCGGAACTCGCGGGCGTCCTCGAAGCGCGGCAGCGACGGGAATTCCTCGCTGCTCAGGCCGAGCACCTTGAAGAAGGACGGGCCGCTGCGGATCGAGGCGACGTTCTTTTCATCGACGCTGATCTCGATGTCCTCGGTCGGCAGCTCGCGGACGATGGTCGCCAGCTTGCGCGCCGGCAGGGTGGTGGCACCCTCCTCCTCGACTTCGGCGGGCACGCTGCAGGTCACCCCGACATCGAGATCGGTGGTGGTCAGCTCCAGGACGCCGTCGCGGGCCCGCAGCAGGACGTTGGAGAGAATGGCCAGGGTGGTGCGCGCACTGACAACGTGCTGCACCTGCTGAATGGCCTGCTGGAAGGAATCCTTGCTGATCGTGAACTTCATAGAAGAGGGCGTGCCGGCGTGTGAGTGAGCAGCCTTTTTAACTGAGCCGGGGCGGGTGGCAAGAAGTTTGGCGGGGAATTTGGCAAATCAAGCCCGGAAACCGCCCCGCCTTGACTCGCCGCCCGGCCGCGGCACCGTGTTCCTCCCATGACCGACGCCATCGCCAATGTCCTCGCCGAACGCTACGCCACCCCCGCCATGCGCGCCCTCTGGTCCGCCGAAGGCAAGGTCCGGCTGGAGCGCGACTACTGGATCGCCGTGCTGAAGGGCCAGCGCGAACTCGGCATTCCGGTGCCGGACGGCGTCATCGAGGCCTACGAGGCGGTCAAGGACAAGGTCTTCCTCAGCTCGATCATGCAGCGCGAGCGCGTCACCCGTCACGACGTCAAGGCCCGCATCGAGGAATTCTGCGAACTGGCCGGCCACGAGCACATCCACAAGGGCATGACCAGCCGCGACCTGACGGAAAACGTCGAGCAGCTCCAGGTCTTCCGCGCCCTGCTGGAAATCCGCCGCAAGAGCCTGGCCGCCCTCGCCGGCTTCGCCCGCCGCGCCGCCGAAACCCGCGACCTGCCGCTCGCCGCCCGCACCCACAACGTCGCCGCCCAGGTCACCACCCTCGGCCGCCGCTGGGCGATGTTTGGCGAGGAACTGCTGCTCGGTGTGCAGGCCCTCGACGACCTCATCCGCACCTACCCGGCGCGCGGCCTCAAGGGCGCCGTCGGCACCCGCCTCGACCAGATCACCCTGTTCAACGGCGACGCCGCCAAGGCGCGAGAGCTGGAAACCCGCATCCTCCGCCACCTCGGCATCGGCGCCGCCCTCGACGCCCCCGGCCAGGTCTACCCGCGCAGCCTCGACCTGCAGGTCGTCGGCACGCTCTGCCAGCTCGCTTCCGGCGCCTCCAGCTTCGCCCGCACCCTCCGCCTCATGGCCGGTCACGAACTCGCCGGCGAGGGCTTTGCCAAGGGCCAGGTCGGCAGCTCGGCCATGCCCCACAAGATGAACAGCCGCTCCTGCGAGCGCATCAACGGCCTGCACGTCATCCTCAAGGGCCACCTCACCATGGCCGCCGGTCTCGCCGGCGACCAGTGGAACGAGGGCGATGTCTCCTGCTCGGTCGTCCGCCGTGTCATGCTGCCCGACACCTTTCTGGCCATGGACGGCCTGCTCGAAACCCTGCTCACCGTGCTCAACCAGATGGAAATCTTTGAGTCGGTCGTCGAAAGCGAACTGCTCCGCTACCTGCCCTTCCTGCTCACCACCACCGTGCTCATGCAGGCCGTCAAGGCCGGCGCCGGCCGCGAGGCCGCCCACGAGGCGATCAAGGAACACGCGGTCGCCGTCGCCAAGGACCTGCGCACGGGTCGCACCGCCCGCAACGACCTGCTCGACCGCCTCGCCGCCGACCCCCGCCTCGGCCTCGATGCCGCCGCACTCGCCGACCTGCTCGCCCAGGGCCGTGCCAACGCCGGCGACGGCCCCGCCCAGGTCGACCACTTCTGCGCCCGGGTCGACGCCCTGCTCGCCGCCCACCCGGACGCCGCCGCCTACCAGCCCGGCAACATCCTCTGACCCGGCGCCACGCCTTGCCCGCCATGCCGCCGACCGGCTCCCCCCCGCCCGAGGCCGCAACGGCGGTCAAGGCCGGCCTGATCCGTCTCGCCAGCGAGCTCGGTTTTGCCGAGTGCCGGGTCGCCCCCGCCCTGCCGGCCGAGCACCGTGCGCTCTATGAGAAGTGGCTGGCCGATGGCTGCCATGGCGACATGGCCTGGCTGGCGCGCGACCCCGCCCGGCGCTCCGACCCGCGCCTCGTCCAGGACGGCGCGCGCAGCGTCGTCGTGCTGGCGATGAACTATCACCAGGGCGAGTCCGCCGTCGCCGAGGCCGCCGGCTTCCGCATCGCCCGCTACGCCTGGAACGACGACTACCACGACCTCATCGAAAAAAAGCTGCGTGCCCTCGATGACTTCCTCCTCGGCCACGGCGGCGTCCAGCGTCGCTACGTCGACACCGGCCCCGTGCTTGAGCGCGACTTCGCCTCCGCCGCCGGCCTCGGCTGGAACGGCAAGAGCACGATGCAGATCCATCGCCGGCTCGGCACCTGGTTCTTCCTCGCCGAGCTGATCACCACCCTCGACCTGCCCGCCGATGCACCGGCGCGAGATCTCTGCGGTCGCTGCACCCGCTGCCTCGACGCCTGTCCAACCGCCGCCATCACCGCCCCGCACCGGCTCGATGCCCGCCGCTGCCTGTCGTACCTGACCATCGAAAACAAGGGCCCGATTCCCGAGGAATTTCGACGGGCGCTCGGCAACCGCCTCTACGGCTGCGACGACTGCCTCGCCGCCTGCCCGTGGAACCGCTTCGCCCAGGCCTCGCACGAGGCGACCTTTCAGGCCCGCGAGTCGGTGTTCCAGCGGCCCCTGCGCGACTTCCTCAGCCTGACCGACGAGGCCTTCCGCGCCCTCTTTGCCAAGTCGCCGATCAAGCGCATCAAACGCCCCGCCTTCCTGCGCAACGTCTGCGTCGTGCTCGGCAACACCGGCAGCGCCGACGACCTGCCCGCCCTCGAGATCGCCGCCCGCGACGAGCATCCTCTCATCGCCGAACACGCTCAATGGGCCGAAAAGGAAATTCGGACATTTCTGGGGGTGGCCCTGTAGACGGGGCAGAGCCCCCGTGGTGGGGCATGAATCAGGGTCATCCGCGCGCCGCAACGCGGAGTCTTTATCCTCGACTTTGTCCATCGCGTCTTTGCTGAGCACGGATCATGTCCAGCCACTGTCGACCTTCGATGAGATCAATGGGCTGAGAGCGTGCAAAGTCCACAGCCTCTCGGGTGAATGACGAAGTGGTGATGAGGATACCCCGTGCTGCCTGTTCTGCGGTCATGGCCCCGAGCAACTCGCGGACAACGGGGAGTCCGACTTTCCTCGATTTCCAGCGTTTGCACTGAACAAGTGTCAGGCCGCCCTCCTTGCGGAGCCGCAGGTCAACACCCCCATCGGGGCCAATGCCCAAGGATTCCCCGACCCTGAAACCTTCCCTGCGAAAATACTCCCCGGTGAGATTCTCGAACTCCTTGGGTCCGAGTGCGACGAGGCTGTCTACCGATTCCTGATTCTGCAGGTCGATTCGGGTACTCCAGCGACGCAGCACCGATA
>JAEYYS010000439.1 GCA_023428335.1 Verrucomicrobiota bacterium
GCTGAAGAGCGGTCGGTGCAGGAGTGGGTGGGCAAGGTCGACCAGTGGTTCACGGTCGAGGAGGCGGCCGGCATCGCCGGTCAGGATGCCGCCGCCGCCCGCAAGGAGCATCTGCGCAGCGAAAAACATCCGATCACCGAGGTGGTGGAGTATGCCTGGAAGAGCGACCGCACGCGCCAGACGACTGGCGCGGTCAAGATGACGCTGCCGGTTGAGAATTCGATCAAGGTGGGCTGGCTGCGCCGGACCACCCTTCGTGACCTCCAGGATTTGCGTTCGTACACGACCGGCGAGGACCTGCCGGGGGTGGGGGAGTTTGCCTTCCTGGCTGAGCAGGGGCAACAATACATCTTCTTCAAAAATGGCGTGCGCTTTTCGGTCTGGGTGAACCTGTCCGACGATCCCAAGGTCAACACCGCCAAGGCGATTGAGGTGGCCCGGCTGCTGCTGGCGAAGCTTTGAGGCCGGGGTCGCGCAGCTCGGCGTTGACCCCTGCGCCGCGCGCGCTAACGGAGGCGCATGCTTCTTGATCTGCCGCGCTGGTTCGACCTCCACACGCACTTCCGCCAGGGCCCGGCCGTGGCCGCCTACGTGCAGGCCCACCTCGACATGGGCTGCGCCGGCGCGCTGGCGATGCCCAACACTCAGCCGCCGGTGGCCCGGGTGTTTGGGTCGGTGCAGGAGGGGGCTTGGTCGATCGAAAGCTACACGGCCGACCTGCGCGCCGCGGGGGCCGACGCTTTTGAGCAGCTGATCGTGCCGCTTTACCTGACGCGTCAGACGACGGCGGCGATGATCCGCGAGGGCGCGGCGACTGGCCTGCTGCGCGCCTGCAAGTACTACCCGCCGCATGGCACCACGAATGCCGAGCACGGCCTGCCGATGGATGACCTGATCGGTGGCGAGGTGCTGCGCGCGCTGGAGGAGTGCGGTGTTGTTTTGTGCATCCATGGCGAGCAGCACGCCTTGAGCGGACCGGACTACCTCGATGCCTGTCAGAATGCCGAGACGCGCTTCTATCGCGAGCGCCTGCCGCGCCTGCTTGAGGCGCATCCGCGGCTGCGCGTCGTCTGCGAACACATCACCACGCGCACGGCGGCGGAGTTTGTCGCTTCGGCGCCGGCGCATGTCGGGGCGACGATCACGCCGCAGCACCTGCTGTTCACCCTCGGGCACCTGATCCAGGGGTTGAAGTATCATCTGTACTGCCTGCCGGTGGTGAAATTCGAGGATGATCGCGCCGCGCTGCGCGAGCAGGTGCTCAAGGCCGGGCAGGGCAAGTTCTTCGCCGGCACCGACAGCGCGCCGCACACCACCAAGGCGACCGCCTGCGGCTGTGCCGCCGGCTGTTTCACCGGTGGCTGTGCGCCGCAGCTCTACGCCATGGCCTTCGAGCAGGCCGGGGCCGATCTCGGCACGGACGCCGGTCGCGACGCCTTCGAACGCTTCCTCTGCCGCAACGGCCCGGGCTTTTACGGCTTCCCGGTGGCGTTGACTCGTTTCCGGATGGAGAAGGCCGCTTCGACCACGGCGATGCTGGAGACGGCGGCCGGTACGGTGACGCCGCTGCCGCTGGGGCTTGGACTGGAGCTGACGTGGCGGATCGCAAATTGACCGATTTCCAGCGCCATAAGCGGTTTCGCGGTTATTTTAATGGCATGACGCACTGCCGCTTGCTGCTGCTGGGGTTGGCCCTGCTTTTGTCCGCCTGTCGTTCCACCGAGGAAGCCCCGCCGCCGGCCACGGTCGAACGCGTCGAGCTCTCGCGCTATCTCGGTCGCTGGCATGAAATCGCCCGCCTGCCGATGCCCTTCCAAAAGGAGCAGGAGGCGGCCATTGCGGAATATGGATTGCGACCCGACGGGGAAGTGTCGGTGCGCAACATCGCCGTGCGAGCGGATGGCGCGACCCGCGAGGTTCGTGGTCAGGCCCGAGTGCTCAACCCCGGGGCGAACTCCAAGTTGCTGGTGCGCTTCACGGAATGGTTCTCGATTTTCGTGCCGCAGCCCGAGCAGGGCAACTACTGGATCCTGCACGTGGATCCGGAGTATCGCATGGCCCTGGTCGGCACGCCGGATCGGCGGTATCTTTGGGTGCTGGCACGTGAACCAGTTCTGCCGGAGGCCAAGTTGCAGCGCCTGCTGCAGCTTGCCCGCGATCAGGGTTACGATACCCAGGGGCTGATCCGCAGCGCCCAGCACAAGCCGCGCGAGTGATGCCAGACCTGCTCACCGCCTGTTCCCAGTCCGCGCTGCGTGCCGCGATCGAAACGGTGCGCGCTCACGGCATTGAACCGGACCGCTGCGACATCCTGCAAAATGGCAGCACCCTGGTCGTGCGGCTGACCAACGACTTGGTCGCGCGTGTCGTGCAGGATCGTGACGGCCCGCGCCAGGGCACGGTCTGGTTTGAGCGCGAGAACGCGGTGGCCCAGCACCTGAGCCGCCTTGGCGCGCCGGTGGTGCCGCTGCACGACGCCCTGCCGGCGGGCCCGCACTGGCGCGACGGCTTTCCCCTGAACTTCTGGCGCTATGTGGAGATCCTCGACCGCACACCTGATCCGCGGCAGGCGGGACAGACCCTGCGTCGCTGCCATGAAGCCCTGCGCGATCTGGCCGAGCCGCTGCCGCGACTGGCCATTTTGCACGAGGCACAGAGCCTGTTGGTCGAACGCGAGTTGTTGCCGGCTGCTGCGCAGTCGCTGGTGCGTCGACGTCTCGAGACCGCGCTGGCGGTCCTGCAGAACGCGCCGGGCCAACCCCTGCATGGCGACGCCCACGAGGGCAACCTGCTGGTCACGTCAGGCGGGTTGTTGTGGTCGGATTGGGAGGACGCTTTTGTCGGTCCGGTCGAGTGGGATCTCGCCTCGCTCATCTGGAATGCGCGCCTGCTGGAGTCCGACACGGCCGCTGCCGAGGCCATGCTTGCCGGTTACTGCGAGGCGGGCTGCGCGTTCGACGAAACGCTGCTGGAGCAGTGTCTCATCGCCCGCGCGGCGGTCATGTGTGCCTGGTATCCCATTCTCTATCCGCAGCCCGATGCCGCGCGCCGGGCCAAGCTGCGGCACCGGCTCGACTGGTTGGCGTCGCTGCCGGATTGAGGGTCACACACGCCGCAGCGGTTGGGAGAAGATCAGATCGACGATGGGCAGGGGCGTGCGCAGGGCGGGATCGCTGCCGGCAAAGGTCGCGCCGCGCGGGGCGAGGCGGTCGTGCAGGCGCGAGATGGCATCGACCTCGAGCCCGCGCAGGTGTTCGGCGCTGAGTGGCTGGCCCTGCAGATGGGTGTCGGGGTAGGCGAAGGCCTCGACCCGCACAAACGCCGCCTGCAGTCGGCCGGTGGCATCACGGGCGAGCGGGAACGCCGCCTCGCGGGCATCGACGATGGCGGCGATGCCGGTGTCGGTGACGAAGCGGATCTGCACGTTGGGGCGACGTTCGGCGTCCTGGCCGCCGACCGCGACTTCGATGGCCTCGGGCCGGCCATGGGTATCGCGACGAACCTGCAGGCGGGTGAAGCGGAATCCGCTGCGGTCATAGGGAGGCACGACCTCGCCTGCCGCATTCGTGGCGAGGGCGGCGACCGAGCCAAAGAAGCTGCCGCGTCGGTAGGCGCGCAGAGCGGCGGCCTCACGGTCGGCGGCGGATTGGCCCTTGAGCGGGGGTAGCAGCAGGACGTTGCGGCCGCGGCCGAAGGTGTTGTGGTCCTTGACGAAGAAACCCCAGCAGCGGCGACCGCTGCGCAGGATGTCGTCCCAGAGGCGGTAAAAGTGCAGCAGCGGGCCGTCGCCGCGATCGTAGAAGCCGCGGCTGGAGCCGAAGCCGGAGGTGAGTTGGTTCCACACCTCGATGCCGAGCACACGCGGGTCGAAATCGAGCATGGCGGCGTAGTCGGCGAGTTTGCCGGTCGGATGATTCAGGGTCAAACCGCCGCCATCGGGAACGAGCAGGCCGCCGCGGCGCTGGCCGTCGATCTCCTCGCCATCGAGGGCGGCGCGGAAGACCTCGCGCCAGGGGCGGTTGGTGCCCTGCATGAGTCGGAACTGGGTGACGGCCAGCGCGGCTGGATCGAATTCCAGTCGGGCGTCGAGCGCCGTCGCGTTGGCGCGCAGGTACAGCGTGTGATTGCCCGGGCCGAGGCGACGCGCAGTCACCGGGCCGCGGTCGGCGAAGGCTTCGCGGAAGTTGCATTCGTTCGCCCCGGTGAGGGTGAGCGCCGCCTCGGCGCCCGTGCCTTGGGCGGCGAGGCGAACATCGAGTCGGTACACCCCCTCCCATGGGCGCGGGTCTTGGAAGATCGTCAGGCCGTCGAAACGCCGCTGCAGCGGGCTGGCGGCGCGATCGGCGGCCGGCGTGTCGCGGCCGTAGCCACTGGCGTACAGACTGCCGAGGGCGTTGCAGTGCAGACCGGTGTCGGTGAAGCTGTGGTGCTCCGCGTTGGGGGCGGCGATCACTTCGGGGTGTTTTTGGGCGAAACCGGCCAGCAGCGGGTAGGTGGGGGCCGAGGGGTAATAGTTGCTGAAGGCGAAGTGGCCGTAGCCCATGGCCCGGAAGGTTTCCAGGGAGGCCTCGGTCTGGCCCTGATGCTGGTGCGACATTGAATCGAGGCAGGGCCAGTTCTTCCAATCGACGTCCGCATACGGGTTTTCCAGGTCATCGCCCGGGCCCGCCGATTGGGCGAGTGAGGGCAGGGCAGGCAGGCAGGCGAGGGAGCGGAGCAGGTGGCGACGGCGCATGCGGAGTCTGCGCGGTGGCGCGGCGCTCCTTTCAGGAATTTTTCTCCGGACCCGCGGGAATGGATGCAAGTGGCAGGGAATGCGCTAAGGAAGCCGCGCCGGGCATGGCCGACGCGAACCAAGCGCCGGTGCGTGTGCGGTCGCCCTTTCTCATGTCCGCTCCCTCCTCCGACACTGAACACCTCGACCGCCTGCCTCGGCTGCCGGGACGCGCCCTCACCTCGCTGGTGCTGGTGCTGGCAGTGACCCTGCTCAATGCCTTCAACGACAACCTGCTCAAGATGATGCTGGTCGGTCTGGCGCCGAAGGCGGCGGCGGGTCTGTTTGGCGAGAACATCGGCGTCTGGCTGGGGGCCATCATCCTGCTGCCCTTCATCCTGTTTGCGCCGCTGGCCGGCTATTATTCTGATCGCTACTCGAAGCGCTCGGTGATCCTCGCCATGCTCGTGGCGCAGGCGCTCATCCTGCTGCTGGCGGGCGCCTGTTTTGAGTCCGAAGCCGGCACGCTCGGCATCGGTCTGGCGCTCGGTGCCTTCTTCCTGCTGGCCTTGCAGTCGACCTTTTATAGCCCGGCGAAGATGGGCATTCTCAAGGAATTGGCCGGTTCGCGCCGGCTCGGCGTGGCGGTGGGAGGCCTGCAACTGGTGACGATGGTCGGCATTCTCGCCGGTCTCGGCGTCGGCGGTGCCTGGTTTGACGCCCAGTTTGCGGTGAGTGGCAATGCCTGGCAGGCGGCGGCGACACCGATCTGGTGGCTGTTCGGCGTGGCCGTGCTGGCCCTGATCGCGGGTCGCTGGATTGCGCCGACGCCGGCGCATCCCCAGGTGCGCTACCGTCACGCCCTCTGGTGGGAGCATTTTTCCCATCTGAAGGAATGCCTGGCGCAACCGCCGATGCGGCGCGCCTTCCTCGGCAACGCGACCTACTGGTTCGTCGCCAGCATGGCGGCGGCGATGTTTGTCGACATCGGCCTCGCCCTGCATCCGGATCCGACCCTGGGTGGCGCGGCCGGGGCCTCGTCGCGCATGACCCTGATGGTCGGCCTGGGCACGGTGGCGGGCAGCCTGTTTGTCGCCTGGGTGAACCGGCGCGGGCCGCAGCTCGGCCTGATTCCGGTCGGTGCCCTCGGTCTGGCTGGCGCGCTGTTCTGGACCGGCTTTATGCCGGTGAACTCGCCGAACTTTGAGGAGGCATTGGCACTGGTCGGCTTCGCCGGCGGCTGTTTCATGGTGCCCATCCAAGCCTTCATCCAGGATCAGGCCGAGCCGGAAAAGCGCGGCCGCGTGCTCGCCTCGATGAACCTGCTCGACAGCCTCGCCGGCGTCGCGGCGGTGCTCTGCCTCATCCTGCTCAAGATGGCCGGCCTCAGCTTTCGCGGCCAGTTCTGGGTGCTGGCGGCGCTGATGGTGGTCGCTTCGATCTACGTCGTGCGCCTGCTGCCGCACTACCTGCTGCGCTTTGTCCTGCTGCTGGCGGTGCGCCTGATCTACAAGGTGCGCTCGGTGCACCAGGAGCGCGTGCCCAAAAACGGCGGCGTGCTGCTGCTCGCCAACCATGTCAGCTACATCGATGCCTTCGTCTTCGGCGCCGCCTGCGAGCGACCGGTGCGCTTTGTCATGTGGGATGCCCTGTTCAATCTCTGGCCGTTCACCCCGCTGCTGCGCATCGTCGGCACCGTGCCGATTTCGCCGACTCGCGCCAAGGACGCCATCCGCGCGGTCAGCGCCCTGCTCAAGGAGGGTCGCATCGTCGCCTTGTTTCCCGAGGGCCAGATCACCCGGCATGGCATGGTCAACGACCTGCGCAAGGGCTACGAGATCATGGCCCGCCAAGGCGATGCCGTGGTGGTGCCGGTGTATCTCGATGGGTTGTACGGCTCCTTCACCTCCTACGAGGGCGGGCATTTCTTCAGCAAATGGCCTCGGCGCCTGCGTTATCCGGTGAAGGCCTGGTATGGCACGCCGCTGGCCGCACGCGAGGCGACCACCGAGGCGGTGCGCCGGCAGATCCTGGCGCTCGGGGCCGAGGCGCTGCTGGCGAAGCGTGAACTGGCGCGCGAGACCGATCCGCAGCGTCGGATCGTGCTGGCCAATGCCTTGCGCCTGCGCGAGGCCGAGTGGGTGCGCGCCGGCGAGACGATCGTGACGGCAGCCTCTGTGGATGGCCTGCTGGTCGAATCACTGCGCCAGTTTGCCGCCTTCAAACGCCGCGGCGTGCGGGTCGCTTCGCAACCTCCGGTGAGTGGCTCCTGGATTTTTATCGCCACGCGGGTCGAAGACCTGGCCACGGCACCGGCCGGCGAGCGCCTGACTCTGCTGTGGACCCACCTGCAGGACGTCCCCGTGCCGCCCGAGGTGCTGCGCGGTTTTGTCGACGAGGCCACGGGCGAACTCATTGCCGTGAGCGTGCCGAATCCGACCATGCCGGAGGGCGAGGAGGGCGGACAGCTCGGTCAGCGTGAGGGGGCTCTCGGGCGACTGCTGCCGGGCATCGCCTATGAACCTGAGAGCGATGGCGTCCGACTGCTTGGCCTGGCCAGTGGCCGGGAACTCAAGCTGCCCGGAGTGCAGCTGGATGAGCAGGGTTTCCTGCTGCCGCAGGCGGGCTGAGGGTGGGGCGCTCTGTCTCAGAGCGCCGTGCTCGGGTTTGGCTGGGCGATCGGTTTCAACCGATCTTCAGCAAGGCCAGCGTTGTGTTGTCCTGGCGCGGGTGGTTGGCTTGGCGGACGGCGAAGATGAGGGCGTCGGCGAGTTTGCCGGCGCTGCTGTCGCGACCGTAGGTGAGGATGCGTTCGATGGCGCGCGAGGGCAGGGTCAGGATGCCGTCGCTGGCGGCGAGCAGGATGTCGCCAGCCTCCAGCGGATGCGGTTCCTCGGGCAGGTCGACGAGGGCAATCGGGCTGCCGAGCAGGGCGCTTTGCAGGCGATGGCGGCCCGGGTGGCGTTCGGCTTCCTCCTCGCTCAGGCTGCCCTCGCGCACCCGGGTTTCAAGATGGGGCGCGTACGAGTGATCTTCGTTCAAACGGCTCAGCTTGCCCGCGCGGAACAGGAAGAGCGGCGAGTCGCCGACGCTGATCCACTGCAGCCGGTCGCGACCGACCAGCAGGGCGAGCAGGGTGGTGCCCATGGATGACACGACCTCGGGCATGCGCTTGCTGACCAGGCCGAGGGTTTCATTGGCGGTGTCGAGCGCGCCGCGCAGGCGTTCCGGCACCGGGCCGGTTCGGCCCTCGAAACTGCGCAGGAAGGCATTGACCGCGAGGTAGCTGGCGACGCTGCCGCCGGCATGGCC
>JAEYYS010000404.1 GCA_023428335.1 Verrucomicrobiota bacterium
GAGCGACACCTTCAGTACCCCCCAGCTCCCCGCCCTCGGCATTCTTGAGCCCCTTGGCGACGACGATCGTGACATCCTCAGCGGCTACGGCGAATTCCGCCCCGTCCAGCCCGGCCAGCATCTCATCGAGGAGGGCATGAACCAGACCGGCCTTTATTTTGTCATCTCCGGCAAGCTGCACGCCACGGCGATCCGTGGCGGTCACAAGGTGCTGCTCGGCGCGGTGGAAACCGGCGAGACGGTGGGCGAAATCAACCTGTTCGATCCCTCGGCGGCGAGTGCGACGGTGACCGCCGTTGAATTCAGCCAGGTTTGGTTCATCGATTCGAAGAGCCTGGAAAGTTACATCAACGAGTACCCGGGTGCCGCCGCCTGGCTGCTCATCGGGGTCGCCAAAACCATCGCCCGCCGCCTGCGCGCGGTGAACGAGAAGATCGCCAACTTCCACGTCGGCTGACCCCGGCCGGTCCGGCCCGCCGCGATGATCATCGACTGCCACAACCACGTCGGCACCGACCTGCTGTTTTACCTGCACGGCGACTTCCCGTACGCCCAGCACCTTGTGGCGATGACCGACGAGGGTGGGGCGCTCGGCATCGACCGCTGGGTCGTCTTCCCCTTTGTCAGCCATGCCGCCCTCGACCTGGGCGGGTTCCTGGACAATGAGGTGCGCGAGGGCGGGCTGCAGCTCGCGCGCGTGCCCTACGCGCTGGAAAACCTGCGCCTGCTGCGCGAGATCTTCGAGCTTTTCCCGGAGATTGCCCCGCGCGTGCTGCCCTTCGTCATGGCCGATCCGATGCGCGAGCCGGAGGCCCAGGCGCGCGAGCTGCGCCAGTTGCGCGGTCGCTACCGCTTCCACGGCATCAAGATGCAGACGACCATTCTGCAGGCCGACATCAAGCACCTGCGCAACCGCGGCAAGGTCTTCCTGGAGCTGGCCGAGCAGTGGGACATTCCCTTCCTGATCCATTCCAGCGTCGCTGAGAGCGACCTCTGGGCGCAGGCCAGCGACATCCTCGACATCGCCGAGGAAAACCCGCGCGTGCGCTTCAACCTCGCCCACTCCTGCCGATTCGACCGCGAGTGCCTCGACCGCGTCAACGCGTTGCCGAACACCTGGTTCGACAACTCGGCGCATGGCATTCATTGCGAGGGGGCGGTGCACGACATGCCCTTCATCGCCCCGCGTCACCGTCGCTTCGACAGCGACTACCGCGATCCGGCGCGCGTCATCGCCGATCTGGCGGCGGCTTATCCGGACAAGTTCCTTTGGGGCAGCGACTCGCCCTTTTACAGCTACGCCGCCGAAATCAACGGCAAGGTCGTGCGCCTGATCAGCACCTACGAACGCGAGGTGGCCGCCCTGCGCGCCAGTCCGCCCGACGTCGTGCAGCGCATTGCCGACACCAACACCCGCGCCTGGCTCAAGCTCGCCGATGAAAGCCTTCTCGCTTGAGCATCGCCGGGCCCTGGTGACCGGTTCCTCGCAGGGCATCGGCGCCGCGATCGCCGACGGCCTCGCCGAAGCCGGCGCGGAGGTGGTGCGCCACGGCCGCGAGGCACGACCGGCGGAGTTGCCGGCGGAAGTCCGGTACCTTTGTGAGGACCTGCTCGATCCCGAGGCGCCGGCGCGCCTGGTCGAGGCGGCGGGTCCGCTTGACCTGCTGGTCTGCAATGCCGGCAGCTTCTTCGACCTGCCGCTGCTGGAGATGACCCGCGAACGCTGGCAGCGCACCTTCCAACTCAATGTCGAGGCGAGCTTTTTTCTCGTTCAGGCCTTTGCCCGCGCCTGCGCGGCGGCGGGCCGGGGTGGCAGCATTGTGCTCACCGCCTCGACCAACGGCTTTCAGGCCGAGGCCGATTCCTGCGCCTACGATGCCAGCAAGGGCGCGCTGGTCATGCTCGTGCGCTCGCTGGCCGTGTCGCTGGCGCCGCTCGGCATTCGCGTCAACGGCATCGCTCCCGGCCTGATTCGCACGCCGCTTACCTCGCAGTGGCTGGAGCCGCGCGCGCACGATCTGGTAAAGCACTACGAACAGAAGATCCTGCTCGGCGAGGTTGGGCGTCCGTCCGACTGCGCCGGCGCCGTGGTCTACCTCTGTTCCGAAGCCGCGCGTTATGTCACCGGCGAGATTCTGGTCATCGACGGCGGCCTGACGGTGGGTCAAATCGGTCGCATGCCCGGCTGAGAAAGCGCGCCGCAGCGGAAAGGATGACCGGTGCGGTCGGCGTTATCCCCCGCTCATGCACGCCGCGCCGCAACGCCTGCTCTCCCTCGACGCCTTCCGGGGCTTCATCATGCTGCTCATGGCCTCGTCCGGCTTCGGCCTGGTGCAGGTGGCGCGTGCCCACCCCGATTCGGCCTTCTGGCAGCAGGTCGCCTTCCAACTCAGTCATGTCGACTGGACCGGCTGCGCGCTCTGGGATCTCATCCAGCCGGCCTTCATGTTCATGGTTGGCATGGCCCTGCCGTTCTCCCTGCTGCGCCGCCGCCAGGACGGCCAGGGTTTTGTCGGTCGCTTCGCCCACGCCCTCGTTCGCGCGGTGGCGCTGGTGCTGATCGGCGTGCTGCTGGCGACCCGCTCCGGCGATGCCCAGACGAATTGGATCTTCACCAACGTGCTGGCGCAGATCGGCCTTGGTTACCTCTTTCTCTGGCTCATTGCTTCGCTCGGCTGGGAGTATGCCGTCTCGGCGATCTGCGTCCTGCTGGTCGGTTCCTGGTTCTGGTTCTGGCAGCAGCCGCTGCCCGGGGCGGAT
>JAEYYS010000478.1 GCA_023428335.1 Verrucomicrobiota bacterium
AACCCCGGCCCCGCTGTCACGGACCGTCAGTCCGCCGACTTTTTCTTCTTCTTCGCCGTGCTGCTGGTGGTCGCGGCCTTCTTTTTGGCGGGCGCGCCGCCCGTCTTGGCCTCGGCCACGGTCTCGGCCGGGAAGCCGGCCTTGGCATGGGCGACCAGGCCGTTGAGGGTCGCCAAGCCGACGCCATCGACCTCGGCCAATTCGGCGGGGTCGGCGAAGGGGCGGGCCTTCTGGATCGCCGCCGCCCGGCCCTCGCCAATGCCGGGCAGGCCGGTCAGGGCGGCGGTGTCGCCCTCGTTGAGCAGCTTGAGCAGCTTGGTTTTTTCGGTCGGCGACAGCGGCTCGACCGCCTTGCGGGCGGCGGCCGGCGGTTCGGCATCCTTGGCGGCGGCCGTTTTCTTCGGTGCGGGCTCCGCCAGCACGGACAGGCCGAGGGCGGAGACGATCAGGGTGGTGAGGATGGATTTCATGGCAATGTTTGGATTGCGAAAACACCCTATGAAAAGAGCGCGTCGCCCGCCAGAATAAAATGGATTTGTCAGATATTTTTTTAAACGGAAGAATGGGTTTCGCGAAAATCCCCACGGTTTGTGTCAAAAGTCGTTGGCTTTTCTCCTGATGACTTGGAGGATGGCGACTGTTTCCCTGCGTGCCCGGTTCCTCTCTGTCCCCCGATGTCGATCCCCTGCCCTCACCGGAGCAGGAGCTGCAGCGGTTGCGGGCGGAAAACCAGTGTTTGCGGGAGAGTCTGGCGCACCATGAGCAATCGGAGGAGGTGCTGCGGGAGAGCGCGCGGCGCTTTCACGAACTCGCCGAGAACATCGGCGAGATTTTCTACAACTACGATGTCGTCAACGACCGGCTGCTGTATGCCAGCCGCGCCTTTGAACGCATCTGGGGCCTGCCATTGCAGCAGGTGCTGGACGACCCGCAGTCCTACCTGAAGTCGGTGCATCCGGACGATCTGCCGGCGGCCGAGGGGGCCTTCAAGCGCCAGCTCGAGGGCCAGCAGACGAATGTCGAGTTCCGCATCTGCCGGCCCGATGGCGAGGTGAGATGGGTGCATGAGCATGCGGTGCCGCTGAGGGGCCCGAGCGGCCGACTGGAGCGCATCGTCGGCACCATGCAGGACATCACCGAGTTCAAGCTGCTCGAGCAGCAATTTTTGCGCGTCCAACGCATGGAGAGCCTGGGCACCCTGGCGGGCGGCATCGCCCACGACTTGAACAATGCCCTGACACCGATCCTGCTGTCGATCGACATCCTGCGCCTGCAGGAGCGAGAGCCGGGACGCGTGCAGTTGCTCGATGCGATCGCCTCCAGTGCCCAGCGCGGGGCCGATGTCGTGCGCCAGGTGCTGTACTTTGCCGATGGCGTCGAGGGTCGCACCCAGGAAGTCCCGCCGGGCGAACTGCTGGCCGGTCTGGAGAAACGCCTGCGCGAGACGCTGCCGACCGAGCTGCAATTGCGCTTGGAGCTGGCGGACGGTCTCTGGTCGATGCGCGGCGATGGCGCCCAGCTGCGCCAAATGCTGCTCAATCTCTGCCTGAATGCGCGCGATGCCATGCCGGCTGGCGGCACCCTGACTCTGTCGGCACGCAACCAGGTGCTCGACGAATTCCATGCCACACCGCAGTACCAGGCCGAGCCCGGTCCCTATGTGGTGCTGGAGGTGGGCGACACCGGCGCAGGCATGACCCCCGAGGTGATGGCCAAGGCCTTCGATCCGTTTTTCACCACCAAGGAGCCCGGCCAGGGCACCGGCCTCGGCCTGGCCACTGTCCTGGCCATCCTGCAGCGCCACCGCGGCTTCGCACGCGTGCGCAGCAAACCCGGTGCCGGCTCGACCTTCAGCCTGCACCTGCCGGCCCAGAGCACGGTCGCCCCACCGGCTCCCGCCGCGCCGCCTGTCGCTGAGCGACGCGGGCCGCCGCGCGGCCAGGGCGAACTGATCCTGGTGGTCGAGGACGAGGACACTCTGAGAACGCTTGCCCAGCGCATGCTCGAACTGTTTGGTTACCGCGTGCTCACCGCCGCCAACGGCGCGGAGGCGACCGACCTCTTCACCGAGCACCGCAGCGAGGTCGCGGCGGTGTTCACCGACATGATGATGCCGGTCATGGACGGCGATGCGGCGATCCGCGCGCTGCTCGCCCAGGCCCCTGCGACGCGCATCATCGCCACCAGCGGTCTCGACGCCGAGAGCATGGAAACCAAGGCCCTGACCGCCGGTGCACGCTGCTTCCTGCCCAAGCCCTACACCGCCGAACCTCTGCTGCGCACCCTGCGCGAGGTGCTGGAGGCGCAGTAAAACATCTTTCGTCTACAGGACGAGCGCGGCGGCGCGTTGTCCTGCTGTCGATGAAAGCCCTGCTCCTCCTGCTGCCCCTGACCGCCGTCGCCGCCACCCCCTGGCGCGCTGCCGACCTCGTCTTCCGCGACACCCTGCAGGCGACCTGGCTGCCCGACGGCACCTCCTTCTGGTACCGCGTCAAAACCGCGCCCAAGCAGGAGGAGTTTGTTCTCGTCGACACCGCCAGCGGTCGCCCGCGCCGCGCCGCCTCCATCGCCGAACTCGGCATCGCCGCCACGGAAGTGCGCAGCTCGACCCTGCAGGCGCGCCCGCAGCGCTCCGGACGCACCGGCCCGGCGAGTCGACTGCGCTTGCGCAACACCCTCGCGGAACCCGTCGAGCTGCTGTGGCTCGACTCGGAGGGCCGCCCGCAGTCCTACGGCCCGCTGGAACCCGGTGCCGAACGCGTGCAGCCCACCTACGAAGGCCATGTCTGGCGCCTCGAACGCGCCGGCCAAGCGCTCGCCGTTTTTGAGGCGTCGGGCCCCGAGCAGGTGCTGGTGATCGACGGCCCCGCGCCCGCTCCAGGCGCGGCGCCCGTGAACGAGAAGCGCCCCGGCACGGCCTCGCCGGACGGCCGCTGGCGCGCCCTCGCCAACGCCGAAGGCGTGCGACTCATCGATCGCGACGGCGCCACGCGCGTGCTGACCGGGGCCGGTCCCTGGCACGGGCCGGTGCAGTGGGCGCCCGACAGCTCCGCCTTCGTCATCAGTCGCACCCCGCCCGTCCGCCAGCGCCGCATCACCCTGGTCGAGGCCGCCCCCAAGGGCCAGCTGCAGCCGAAGGTGAAAACAATCGATTACACCAAACCCGGCGATCCCCTGCCCAAGCCGCAGCCGGTGCTGTTCGGCACGGACGGCCGGCAGCTGGCGATCGACCCAGCGCTGTTCCCGAATTCCTTCACCCAGGCGAAACACGTCGAGGTGGTTTGGTCGCCCAAGGCCCACGAGTTCTATTTCTCCTACAACCAGCGCGGCCACCAGCTCTACCGCATCCTCGCGGTGGATGCCGCCACGGGTGCGGTACGCGGGGTCGTCGAAGAGACCTCGGAGACCTTCCTGCATTACTCCGGCAAAAGCTGGCGGCACTGGCTGCACGGCAGCGGCGAACTGTTGTGGATGAGCGAGCGCGATGGCTGGTGCCACCTCCACCTCTACGACATCGCCTCCGGTCGGGTGAAACACCAGGTGACCCGCGGCGCCTGGCCGGTGCGCGAGGTGCTGCACGTCGATGAGACCCGGCGCGAGGTCTGGTTCCTCGCCAGCGGCCTGCGCGCGGGGGAGGATCCCTACCACCTGCACCTCTGTCGCGCCTCGCTCGACGGCGGCGAAGTCGTCCGGCTCACCGAGGGCGATGGCAACCACCGCATCGAGTTCTCGCCCAACCGCGAGTGCTTCATCGACCGCTGGTCGCGCGCCGATCATCCGCCCGTGCATGAGCTGCGCCGCAGCCGCGACGGCAGCCTCGTGTGCGAACTCGAGCGCGCCGACACGAAGGCCCTGGAAAAGGCCGGCTGGCCGGCACCCGAACGTTTTGTCGCCAAGGGTCGCGATGGCCAAACCGACATCCACGGCGTGCTGATCCGGCCCTCGCACTTCGATCCGGCGAAAAAGTATCCCGTGGTCGAGGACATCTATGCCGGCCCGCACGGCGCCTTTGCCCCCAAGGATTTTGAGCCTGGCCGACGCCTGCACGAGATCGCCGAACTCGGCTTCATCGTCGTCAGGCTCGACGGCATGGGCACGAACCACCGCGGCAAGGCCTTCCACGATGTCTGCTGGAAAAACCTCAAGGATGCCGGCTTCCCCGATCGCATCGCCTGGATCCGCGCCGCGGCCTCGACCCGCCCGTGGATGGACCTCGGCCGCGTTGGCATCTACGGCGGCAGCGCCGGCGGCCAGAATGCCATGCGCGCCCTGCTCGACCACGGCGATTTTTACCGGGTCGCCGTCGCCGACTGCGGCTGCCACGACAACCGCATGGACAAGATCTGGTGGAACGAGCAGTGGCTCGGCTGGCCCATCGACGCCAGCTACGAGCGCAACTCCAACGTCGCCGATGCCGCGAAGCTGCGCGGCCGGCTGCTGCTCATCGTCGGTGAGCTCGACACGAATGTCGATCCGGCCAGTACGACACAGGTCGTGCACGCCCTGCAGAAGGCCGGCAAAAGCTTCGAGTTCATGCCCATCGCCGGAGCCGGCCACGGCGCCGCCGAGACACCCTACGGCTCCAAGCTGCGCGCCGACTTCCTGGTCCGCCACCTGCGGCCGTGAGGCCGCTCACTTCGGCGCGATGGTCAGCCCCTGCAGCCAGGGCGCCGGGATCTGCGGCGGCATGCCGCCAAAGGGCTGGTAGGCCGGCAGTTGAATGACGCCCATGCTGTGCGGCTGCGAGGCGATGAAGAACAGCGCCTCGGCGCAGTCGCCGGTCTGAATCATGGTCGCGCGATGCTCGGGCGCCGGCTGCACGGGGCGCTTGTCGACGATCGGCGTGTTGGCTTCGCCCGGGGCGTACTCGGAGAGCACGACGCCGTGGGCGTTGAGCTGCATGCGCGCGGTGAAGAGCAGGCCGTGCACGGCCCACTTGCTCGCCGTGTAGGGCACGCCGGCATAGGAGTCAAAGCCGTGGCCCGCGGTCGAGGAGACCACGACGATGCGACCGCCGCCCGCCGCGGCCATCGGTCCGGCCACCGCCTGGATCATGTGGACGACGCCGAGCACATTGATGTCCATGACGCGGCGCCAGCTCTCCTCGCTGGCGATGCGCGCCGGATCGGCATGGGCCATGAAACGGTCGGGCGTGTTGATGCCGGCGGTGTGGATGAGGGCAAAGGGCGTGCCGGCGGCCAGCACGATCGGCATCGCGGCGGCAACGCTGGCCGAGTCGGCGACGTCGCAGACGACCGGCACGATGCGCGGCGACAGGGCGGCGGTTTCCTCCAGCGATTCCAGGGTGCGTCCGAAGACGAAGGTTTTCGCCCCGGCTTCAGCGAAACGCTTGGCCGCCGCCTGACCCATGCCGCCGCCACCGCCGGTGACGACGACGATTCTGTCGCTCCAATCGAAGTTCATGCGCCGAGGCTTGGCCGCATTTTTCCGCCTTGTCCACTGCGGCTTGCGGGAATCCCGCCGGTCCGGCGACCGCCACGCTTTCCGCGCAACACCGCCCCTCCGGCTTCGTTACCAGCGACAGAGGGAGGCCCCGCCTCCCGAATTCCCCCTGCCATGACGATTTTCCCCCGCATCGTCGCCGGTCTCGCGCTTGCCGCGGGCATGGCGACCCCTGCCGCCGCGGCGCCAACCCAGCGCGCGGCCTTCGACACTTCCGCCCTGCCCGAGCCGGTGCGCCGGCCAGTGAAGTACTTTGGCGATGTTCATCCCGTGCTCGCCGAGCACTGCGTCTCCTGCCACGGACCCGACAAGCAAAAGGGCGGCCTGCGCCTCGATTCGCGCGAGGCGGCCCTCGCTGGCGGCAGTTCCTACGGACCCGCCATCGTGCCCGGCAAGAGCGCCGAAAGCCCGCTGCTCCTGTTCATGGCCCACCTCGAGCCCGACATGGAAATGCCGCCCGACGAGGACCGCCTGCCGGAAAACACCCTGGCCGTGCTGCGCGCCTGGATCGACCAGGGCGCGAAGTGGCCGGCGAAAAGCGGCACGTCCGCGGGCGGGGTCGCCGAACTGGGCAACCAGGAACTGTTCTTCCAGAAGGCCGCCACGCACTGGGCCTTCCAGCCGGTGGCGCCGGCGAACGCCGCCTCCCTGAAGCAGGGGCCAGCCGCCATCGACGGCTTCATCGCCGCTCAACTGCGCGAGAAGGGTCTGCAGCCCTCGCCGCGCGCCGATGCCCGCACGCTGCTGCGCCGGCTGCACTTCGATCTCACCGGCCTGCCGCCGACGCCGGCGGAACTGGAGACCTTTGCCGCCGCCTTCGCACGCGATGCCGATGCCGCGGTCGCCGCCAAGGCCGATGAACTGCTCGCCTCGCCACACTTTGGCGAACGCTGGGGCCGCTTCTGGCTCGACCTTGCCCGCTACGCCGACACCCAGGATTTCCAGGCGCAGGCCGACCTGCGCTATCCCTTTGCCTGGACCTACCGCGACTACGTGGTGGGCGCCTTCAACAGCGACAAGCCTTACGAGCTCTTTCTGCGCGAGCAGCTCGCCGCCGATCAGCTCGGCTACCCCGACAACGACCCGCGCCTCGCCGCGCTCGGCTACCTGACCGTCGGCCCGCGCTTCCGGCGCCGCACCGACGAGGTCATCAACGATCGCATCGACGTCGTCACCCGCGGCCTGATGGGCCTGACCGTGGCCTGCGCGCGCTGCCATGACCACAAGTACGACCCGATCCCAACCGCCGATTTCTACGCGCTGTCCGGGGTCTTCGCCAGCAGCGAGGACCGGA
Source organism: Verrucomicrobiota bacterium (assembly GCA_023428335.1). Taxonomy (GTDB): domain Bacteria; phylum Verrucomicrobiota; class Verrucomicrobiia; order Verrucomicrobiales; family Verrucomicrobiaceae; genus Prosthecobacter. The sequence goes on from JAEYYS010000478.1 coordinate 6,758, forward strand.
CCGATCTGCCGGAGATTGCCCTGAACTCGGGTCCGACGGATCCAAAGCAACGCGCGGACTACGAAGCCACCAAGGCCAAGGCGGAAAAGGCGCTGCAGGATTTTGTGCAGGATCTCAAGGACAAGGCGGTGGCCGATGTCTTCGCCAAGCCGGAGCTGTACTTCGACGCCCTCGTCCAGATGGAGGTCACGAAGACCGCCGACGTGCGCAAGCTGATCACCGGCAAGAAGATGATGGAGATTGCCCTGACCCCGCTCAGCCGCCAGTGGAGCGCCCTGCGCAGCGACGAACGCTGGCGCGAGGACCCGGTGATCGGTCCGCTGGCGCGCGTGGCAGGCGCGAGCCCGGCGCGCGATGCCGGCGTGCTCGCCACCCTTTTGAAAACCGGTCGCGTGCCCGGCAGTGCCACAGCAGTGCATCCGGTCGTGCTCGCCGCTCTGCGCGCCGAACCGCCGGCCAATCGCGCCGCGCTCGTGCGCCTCTACGGCAAGGTGCTGGCCCAGGCGCAGAAGGCCAAGGCCGAACCCGTGCTCGCCGCCTTCCGCGGCTGGCTCGATTTCAACCTCAAGGACGTCGAGGCCGCCCACCGCCTGCTCGGCACCGGTCGCCGCGAATTGAACGACCTGGAGACCGCCATCGCCGAGGTCGAGGCCACCCACCCCGGTGCCCCGCCCCGCGCCATGGCGGTGCGCGACAAGGCCAAGCCGGTGCAGCCGGTCATCTTCGTGCGCGGCGATCCCGCGCGGCGCGGCGATCCGGTGGAGCGACGGTTTTTGTCGGTGCTCGACCCGCAGAAAAAGCCCTTCGCCGCCGACCGCAGCGGCCGCCTGGAACTGGCGGAAAAGATCGCCGCGGCCGACAACCCGCTGACCCCGCGCGTCTGGGCCAACCACGTCTGGCGCCACCTGCTCGGCCGGGCGCTGGTGAAGACGCCGGGCGACTTCGGATTGCAGGCCGAACCGCCCTCGCATCCCGAGCTGCTCGACTGGCTTGCCTCGGCCCTGACCCAGCGCGGCGGCTCGACCAAGCAGCTCATCCGCGACATCGTCCGCTCTGCCACCTACCAGCAGAGCAGCGTCCATCGCGCGGAGGCGGCCGAGGTCGATGCCGACAACTCGCTGCTCTGGCGTGCCCACCGCCGGCGCATGGACTTTGAGGCGATGCGCGACGCCATGCTCGCCACCAGCGGCCGACTCGATCCGGCGCTCGGCGGTCGCGCGGTCAGTCTCTCGGCAGAACCCTTCAGCGGCCGGCGCACGATCTACGGCTACGTTGACCGCGTGAACCTCGACCCGCTGTTCACCACCTTCGATTTCCCCTCGCCCGACATCGCCAGCCCGGAACGCAGCGAAACGCTGGTGCCGCAGCAGGCGCTGTTCGCGTTGAACGATCCCTTCATCGTCGGCCAGGCCCGCGCCCTCGCCAAGGC
>JAEYYS010000063.1 GCA_023428335.1 Verrucomicrobiota bacterium
TGGTTTTGGCATGCACCTCGCGTACGCCGGTCACGACATGCACGGGCCGCGCCTGGGTCCCGACGGCCGCATCTACTGGAGCATTGGTGACAAGGGCGTCAACGTCACCGACAAGAACGGCAAGACCTGGGCCTATCCGCACGAGGGCGCCGTTTTGCGGGTTGAGCCCGATGGCAGTGGTTTCGAGGTTTTCGCCCACGGCCTGCGCAACGTGCAGGAGGTCGCTTTCGACGATTTCGGCAACCTGTTCGGGGTCGACAACGATGCCGACATGGCGGGCGAGCGCGAGCGCCTGGTCTACATCGTTCAGGGCAGCGACTCCGGCTGGCGCTGCGGGCATCAATACATGAAGGAGGAGAGTCGCTGGATGCGCGAGGACATTTGGAAGCCGCAGGCTCCCTGGCAGGGCGGTCCGTCGCGCCAGCCGCTGTTCATCACGCCGCCGCTCGCCAACACCAGCGACGGCCCGGCCGGTTTTGTGCGCGAGCCCGGCACGGCGCTTGGGAAGAGCCTGCGCGGCCATTTCCTGCTCAACCAGTTTCCCTCGGGGCGGATGGAGGTTTTCACTCTGGAGCCCGACGGCGTCGCCTTCAAGATGGCGGGACAGCGCTTGATCAACAGCGGCCTGATGGGCATCGGCATGGCCTGGGGCATTGAGGGTGCGCTTTACCTGGCCGACTGGGATGGCGGCTATCCGCTCGATGAAAAGGGTGGTATCTGGACGGTTGATGTGCCCGTGGCGGATCGCGATGCGGCCGCGCGCCAGGAAACCCTCAACCTGCTCGCGGCCGGCTTCGGCTCGCGGGCCGAGGCGGATTTGCAGCAGTGGCTCGGCCATGCCGACCAGCGTGTGCGTGTCGCCGCCCAGTTGGAGCTCGCCAAGCGCGGGCTCTGGGACTCCCTGCTGGCCGTCGCTCGCGACGCCCATCGGCCGCTGCTGGCTCGCGTGCACGGCATCTGGGGTGCCGGCATCGGTCTGCGCCGGGGGCAGGTGGCGGAAGCGGTCATCCATGACCTGCTCGCCGCCACCGACGATTCGGAACTGCAGTGCCAGATCGCCAAGGTGATCGGCGATGCCAAGCCAAGCGTCGCCTCCACCCGCGTGCTCAGTCGCCTGCTCGCCAGCGAGTCGGCCCGCGTGCGTTTCCATGCCGGTCTCGCCCTCGGGCACATGGCACCCGCCGCCGCCAATCTGTCGCTGGCCAAGGTTGAGCTCAACAATGCCGCCTTTTACCTGCTCGACCGCGTGGAGCGCGACGCCCACGATCCCTGGCTGCGCCACGCGCTGGTCAGCGGTCTGGCCGGCTGCATGACGGCCGAGGAACTGGCTTCACGTCATGATTCCGAATCCGAGCCGGTGCGCCTGCTCTGTGCCCTCGCCCTGGCGAAACAGCGCTCCGTGGACATCGCCGAATACCTTGATGATCCGGCGGAAGTGGTGCGCGATGAGGTGGCCCGAGCCATCCATGACGATGCCGGCATTCCCGAAGCCCTGCCCAGGCTGGCCGCCCTGCTCGATGCCGAGCGCCCGCTCTCGGACACGGTTCGTCGTCGAGTCATCAACGCCAACCTGCGCCTCGGTCAGCCGGTCAACGCCGCCCGCCTGCTGCAGTTTGCCCTGCACCAGGAACCCTCCATTGCCCTCGAAGCACTTGACACCCTGCGGGTGTTTTCCAAGCCGCCGCGCCTCGACCGGGTCGACGGCACTGCCGGCACCTACCCGCGCCTCGACGACAAGGCGCTGTCGCCGGCCCTCATCGAAACCTGGAAGGCCGACCTGCTCGCGCTCGCCGAACCCTCTCTCAAGGCGGCTGTGCTCGACCTCTTCATTCAGCTGGAGATCGACCTGGAGGCGCCGGTCCTGCAGGGCTTCATCGCCGATGCCAAAACGGACGCCTCCCTGCGTGCCGGCGCCCTGCGACTGCTCGCCGTCCGTCACGCCACCACGCCGGCCTTTGCCGAGTCGGTGCGCCTCGCCCTGGGCAAGTCCGCCCCCGAAGAACTGCGTCTGGAGGCGCTGACCCAACTCGTTGCTCACCGACCGGAGCAGGCCCTGGCAGAGTTCGACGAGGTGCTCAAATCTGGCAGCCTCAAGGAAAAGCAGGCGGCCTTCCGCCTCGCCGCTGGCCTGCCCGGTCAGGCCGCCGACGCCTGGACGGACGGGTGGCTGAGAAAACTTGGCGAGGACTCCGCCGAGCCGGGCTTGCGTCTCGACATCCTTGAGGCGGCGCAGTCACGCCCCGGATTGGTGGCCCGCCTTGCCTCCTTCCAGCAGACGCGCAAGTCGGCGCCGGTGGAGGATCTGCTCGAAGGTGGCGACCCCGCGCGTGGGCGCGACCTCGCCACGAATCACCTGGGTGCCAACTGCATTGCCTGCCACACGATCGAAGCCAAGGAGGGCAGTGCGGTGGGACCGTCGCTCAAGGGCATCGGCGCCCAGCGCAGCCGGGCCGAGTTGCTGGAATCGCTCGTCAACCCTGCCGCCGCCATCAGCCCCGGCTACGGCCTGGTCTCGCTGACCCTGAAGGATGGCAGCAGCCTCGCCGGCACCCTGACATCCGAGACGGCCGACGGTTTGGAGGTGAAACTGCCCGACGGCCAGTTGCGGCACGTTGCGACCGCCGAGATCACTCAGAAAAGCCCGCCGATGTCGGTCATGCCCCCGATGCTCGGGATTTTGAAGCCGGGCGAGGTTCGCGATGTCGTGGCCTACCTCGCTTCCCTCAAGTCGGGAGCGCCGAAGACCTCTGAAAAGAAAACGGAGTTGGCCAAGGCGCCGGCGAAAAAGGCCGCACCACCCGCCAGCAAGGCGTCGGCACCCAAGGCCGTCGCCAAGGCATCCAGCACCCCGTCACCCAAGCCGCAGGCGCCCGCTCCGACCGCCAGCGCCATGCCTGAACCGCCGCGGCTGGAGGTGCCGAAACCGGCGCCGGCCAAGGCGACACCGAAGGCTGCCCCGAAGGTGACCGCCAAGCCCGCGGCCAAGCCGGCCAGCGATCCAGTGACCGTCATCACCAATGCCCCGGTCCAGCCCACTCCTGCGACCATGGCCACCGAGATTCCCAAGGCGGAACCGGTCGAGGAGGACAAACCCAAGCGCGGTTTTAGCCTGCGCTTCGGCAACCGCCGCAAGGACGAACCCTCCGAGCCTGCCGCTCCGGCAGTCATGCCAGCCGAATCCGCGGCACCGCCTGCCAAGGCAACCGCGGCCGAGTCCAAGGCGGTCCCGGCGAAGCCAGTGGCAGAAGAACCGAAGGCCACCCCGGCCAAGGC
>JAEYYS010000080.1 GCA_023428335.1 Verrucomicrobiota bacterium
ATCTCGCTGCCGCCGCGCGGCACGGAGGTGAAGTCGAGCGAGTCGATGGCTTCCAGGATGGCCTCGTGATCGGTGGTGAGCGGTGCCTGCAGGTAGGCATTGCCGGCGAAGGCGATCAGGCCGACGCGATCCGTCTTCAGGGCGACCATGAGGTCCTGGGCGGCGAGCTTGGCGCGGGTGAGGCGGTTCGGTGTCAGGTCATCGGCCAGCATCGAGCGTGAGGTATCGATGGCGAGGATGACATTGCGACCCGACTCGACCTGGGTCTGGCGGTCCTCGCCCCAGCGCGGGCCGGCGAGGGCAAGCAGGAAGCAGGCGAGGGCGAGCAACTGCAGGGCGAAGATCAGGCCGGCGCGCCAGGGCGAGACACCGACGAGCAGGGCGGCGCGCAGGCGCGGCGCGGTGAGTTTGGCCACCGCCCGGTGCGCGCGCCAGCCGGCGCCGAAGCGCAGCAGGGCGAGCACGGGCAGGATGAGCAGCCAGAGCAGCAGGCGGGGTTCGGCGAAGCTGAGGTTCATGTGGCGACCGCCACCGGGGCGGCGTTGAGGACGGTGAGACGCAGGGTCAGGGCCAGGGCCAGCAGGGCGGCGGCGGCGAGCAGCGGGAAGAAGAACATCTCGCGCGTCTCGACGATGCTGCGGCGCTTGATCTCAGTCTTCTCCAACTGGTCAATGGTGGAGAAGATCTCCTGCAGGGCGTTGAGGTCCTGGGCCATGTAGAACTGGCCGCCGCCGATGCGCGCCACCTCCATGAGCGTGGCCTCGTCGAACTCCTGGCGACCGCTGGTGATGACGCGGCCGTTGGGCAGCGGGATCATGTGCACGCCGGGCGTGCCAATGGCGATCGTGTAGATCTTTTGGCCGAGCGTGGCCGCCAGCTTGGCGGCGTCCTGCGGGTTGAGCTTGCCGCTGTTGTTGGCGCCGTCGGTGAGCAGGATGATGACCTTGCTCGGCACGCTTTCCTTGTCGAGGCGGCGCGAGGCGGCGGCGATGCCCGAGCCGATGGCGGTGCCATCCTCCATGACACCGGTCTGCACGCGATCGAGGTTGGCCTCCAGCCACTCGTGATCGAGGGTGAGCGGACAGGGCTGGTAGGGCGCACCGGCGAAGGCGACGATGCCGATGCGGTCGCTCTTGCGGCCGCGGATGAAGTCGCGCATGACGCGCTTGGCGGCAATCAGGCGGTTGACCGGCCGGCCGTCGATGTAGAAGTCCTCGATGAGCATCGACAGCGAGACGTCGACCGTCAGGCAGATGGCAATGCCTTCGGTGTTGTCCTCGTCATGGGAGATGACCTTCTGCGGCCGCGCCAAGGCGACGATGGCCGAGGCGAGGCTGAGCAGGACCAGACCAAAGACAAAACCGCCGCGGCGCGAGCGAGCCTTGAAGCCGGGCTGGCGGAAGAGGAAGGCGGTCGGGAACAGCACCGCCGGCGCGCTGCCGGGGCGACTGCGCCACCAAGCGAGCACGGGCAGCAGCAGCAGCGTCCACAGCCAGACCGGCTCCGCCCAGATGAAGTCCTTGAGGAAGGGAATGTTCATGGCCGGTCCTCCTCAAGATGGGCGATGGCCTGGGCGGTGAGGCGCTCGGCTTCCTCGCGGGTGGCGGGAATCGGCGCGAAGGAGAGTCGATCCCAGAGTTCGGCAAGCGGTGCGTAGCGATGCAGGCGCTGGGAGGTCGCCGGGATGGCATCGCCGGCAAACAGTTCCTGGCTGGTGCGGAAGGGCGCGGGAATGTGGTAGCGCTCGAGGAAATAGGCGCGCAGGGCGGCGGAGACCTGGGCCGAGGTCAGGCCCGGCTCCTGCGAGGCGGCACGTTCCTGGATCTCGCGCAGGGTTTTCAGCGCCTTCTGGAAGGGCCGCTTGGGCGGCAGGGCGGCAGGAGGCGGCGGGCGCAGCAGCAGCCAGATCACCAGGCCGAGCAGGGCGGCGAGACCGAGGGCGCCAAGCACGATCAGGCCCGGCGGCAGGCCGGCAGGCGGCAGTTCCACGGTGGGCAGTTCCGGGTGCGGCAGCGGTTGCAGGGGCGGGCCCTTGGGCGCCGCCTGCTGGGCGAGCAGCCAGGCGATCACTTGCGTCTCCTCCTTGCGCGAAAGTAGGCCTTCATCGCCGGGGCATAGTCTTCATCGAGCCGCACCTCGATGCGCTCGACGCCGTTCTTGCGCAGCAGTCGCGCCAGTTCCTCGTCGCGGGCGGCGACCGCCTCGGCATAGCGACGGCGGACAGCCGGGTCACTGGTGTTGACGACGAGTTGCGCGCCGGTTTCCGGATCCTGCAGGCAGATGCGACCGGCGTCGGGCAGTTCCTCCTCCTGGGGATCGCGCACCTCGGCGGCGACGACGTCGTGCTTGGCGGCCAGCGGGCGCAGGCTGGCCTCCCAGGCGGCATTGGGCGTGTGAAAATCGGAGACGATGACCACCAGGGCGCGGTGGGCGATGCGCTTGAGGGCGGTGTCGAGCGCCGGCGCCAGATCGGTGCCGGTGCTCTGCGGGCGGATCGTCAGGATGTCGCGCAGGAGGCGCAGTGCGTGGGCGCTGCCCTTGCGCGCCGGCAGGTAGTGCTCGACGCGGTCGCTGACCAGCAGCAGGCCGACCTTGTCCTGATTCTGCACGGCGCTGAAACCAAACACCGCGGCCACCTCGGCGGCGCGCTCGCGCTTGCTGTCCTCGACGCTGCCAAAGTCGCCCGAGGCGCTGACATCGACGACGAGCATGACGGTCAGCTCGCGCTCCTCGATGTACTTGCGCACGAAGGGCTCGTTCATGCGCGCGGTGACGTTCCAGTCGAGGAAGCGCACGTCGTCGCCGGCCTGGTACTCGCGGAAGTCATCGAACTCGATCCCCTGCCCCTTGAAGCGCGAGTGGTACTGGCCGCCAAGGGTTTCCTTGACCATGCCGCGGGTGATCAGCTCGATGCGCCGCACCCGTTTCAGGATGCGCGCGAGCTTTTCGTCGTCGGTCTCGGTGGCGATGGGCATGGGGGCGGTTCGGCGGCGCGCGGCAAGGCGCGCCCGGGGTCACGGCACGGGCAGTTTGTCGAGCAACTGGCGGATGACCTCCTCGCTGGTGACGCCCTCGGCCTCGGCCTCGTAGGACAGCAGGATGCGGTGGCGCAGGATGTCCGGAGCGAGATCCTTGATGTCCTGGGGAGTGACGTAGTTGCGGCCGTTGAGGAAGGCGAGCGCCTTGGCGGCGAGGGCGAGGTTGATCGTGCCGCGCGGCGAGGCGCCGCAGCGGATGAGCAGCTTCAGGTGCGGCGCCACCGTCTCGGGCGTGCGCGTGGCCTGGATGATGGCGACGATGTAATCGCGGATCTTCTCATCGATATGGATCGCATTGACCAGCGCGCGACTGGCGACGATGTCGGCGGCCAGGGCCACCGGGCTGACATCGAGCTTGGGCGCCGAGGTGGCCATGGCGTCGAGCACGCGGCGCTCCTCGGCCGGAGTCGGGTACACCACGCGCACCTTGAAGAGGAAGCGGTCGAGCTGGGCTTCCGGCAGCGTGTAGGTGCCCTCGTGGTCGATCGGGTTCTGGGTGGCCAACACCATGAAGGGATCCGGCAGCTTGTAGGTGTTCTCGCCGATGGTGACCTGGCGTTCCTGCATGGCCTCCAGCAGGGCGCTCTGCACCTTGGCCGGCGCGCGGTTGATTTCATCGGCCAGCACCAGGTTGGCGAAGACCGGACCGAGGCGCGGGCTGAAGGTGCCGTCCTTGGGATGGTACACCATGGTGCCGATGACGTCGGCCGGCAGCAGGTCGGGCGTGAACTGAATGCGCTTGAAGTCGGCCTTGAGCGCGTTCGCCAGCGTGCGCACCGCCAGCGTCTTGGCCAGGCCGGGCACGCCTTCGAGCAGGACGTGCATGTTGGTGAGCAGGGCGACCAGCAGTCGGTCGACCAACTCGGTCTGACCGATCAGGACACGGGCAATCTCGCTGCGCAGCGGCTGGACCCAGGCGGCGGATCGGGCGATGGTTTCCGAATCGGGGACGCTGGCTGGGGTGGAATCGGGGGGCATGGGAAAAGAAAACGTCAATGGGGCGGGGTTCAGAGTCAAGAAAGGACCGGCCTGTTCAAAAAGTCGGTGGCTGGGCGGGGGCAAATCTCAATGCTCGTCCTCGCCACTGCTGCCACCGCCGCTGGCGCTGACCCAGCCACCGAAGAAGAGGGCGTTGGCGAGCAGCTTTTCGGTGCCCAGCCAGTGGCCGCGGAAGACCGGGTTGTCGGTGAACAGCAGCACGCGACCGCTGCCAACGACCCGCACCTGCAGCGGCGTCGTGCCTTGCAAGGCGGCGAGGTTTTCCTTGGAGGCGGAGCCGGAGACGAGCGGCTTGTCCGTGTACTGCAGCGGGTTCAGGTAGCTGCTGGAGGCGGGCTTGAGGAAGGTGGTGCCATCGCGCATGAGCTGGATCCGCGGCCGGTCGCCGAGCCCCCAGGCGAGCGGATGGGTGCGATCGAACACCGCCTCGACGATGACGCCGTTGAGTTCGCGGGCCGTGCGACGCTCGTCGGCCTCGTCATAGGGCAGCGACTGCTGGGTCGGCCGGTCCTTGGCCACCGCCTCCGGCGCGGCCTTGGCGAGTTCGACCTTGCACCAGTCCTGGGTCGCCAGCGAGCCGGTGGCGCTGCCGAGGCTGATCAGGTTGCCGCCGCGCTCAACCCCCCCCAGCAGGGCCCCGCG
>JAEYYS010000427.1 GCA_023428335.1 Verrucomicrobiota bacterium
GGCGTGTGTCGGTAGGACAAGCCCGCGTGTCGGGCGGACAAGGGCGCGTGTCGGCAGGTTTCGCCGGGCGGTGAGCCTGCAGAAACGAGCGGTCGGGCAGGGGGATTGCGGCTTGGGAGGCTTTGACCGGCTGATGCGCCCGAGTATCCGCATTTCTCAGCGTGGACAAGATGCTGGAGCGAAGGGCGGATGCAACTCCATGCGGGCGACGTCGCCAGACGGCGTTCTGACGGAGCGCGAGTGTGCCGAAGGTCACTCGCTCTGGCTTTTAAAGGAGTCCTCACACTCCGTGTGAGGTGCAGGGGGATCCATCACACGGAGTGTGATGACTACACTCCAGCAGGCGGCGCCATGCGCGCGCTCCGGGGATCCCCGAACTTCCGCGTGACGAGGGGCGTTTTCGGGTGCTTGTGGGTGGGGTGATCGGTCATCTTTATTACCACATCCCGTTCTGCCATCGGGTGTGCCCGTACTGCAGCTTTTACAAGCACACGCCGGGCGCGACGCCGATGGCGGAGTTTGTCGAGGCGCTGCTGCGCGAGACCGAGCGGCAGGCGGCGGTGCGGGAGCTGCGGCCGCGGACGCTGTATTTCGGCGGTGGCACGCCGACGGCGCTCAGCGAGGGCCATCTGGAGCGCTTGCTGACCGGCCTGCGCGAGCGGCTCGATCTCAGGGGTCTCGAGGAATTCAGTGTTGAGGCGAACCCGCGCACGGTCACCCCCTCGAAGGCGGCGATGCTGCGCCGGCTCGGGGTGACGCGCATCAGCCTGGGCATCCAGGCTTGGGATGAGGCGACCCTGCGCACGCTGGGGCGCGATCATGCGCCGGCGGAGGCGGAGGAGACCTGGCAGGTGCTGCGCTCGGCGGGTTTTCCCAGCCTGAACATGGACCTGATGTTCTCCATCCCGGGGCAGTCGGCCGAAACCTGGAAGGCGACGCTGGAGCGGGCCCTGGCCCTGCAGCCCGATCACATCTCGGCCTACAACCTCAATTACGAGGAGGACACCGAGTTTTTCCAGCGCCTGCGTCGCGGTCAGTACCACGAGGATGAGGCCAAGGATGCCGAGCATTTTTATCTGGCACTCGACCGGCTGGAGGCGGCCGGCTACGAGCACTACGAGATCTCCAACTATGCCCGGCCGGGGCATCGCTCCCGCCACAACGACAGCTACTGGCTGGGCGCGGACTACCTGGGCTTTGGCCCGGGGGCCTTTTCCACCGAGGCGGATCGACGCTGGAAAAACGTCGCCGACACCACGGAATACTTGGCGCGTGTGCAGGCCGGTGGTGATCCGGCGGAACCGGCGGAGGAACTGGATGCGGCGGCGCGGCGGATCGAGCGTTTTGGCCTGGAACTGCGCACCGCGCGCGGTCTGCCGCGGGAACTGGTGCGACCGGAGCAGGAGCGCCTGCTGCGAACCCTGGAGGAAGAGGGCTTGCTGCGGGTCGTGGACGGGCGGATCTGCCTGACGCGTGCCGGCAAGCCGCTGGTGGATTCGGTGGCGGTGGCCCTGCTCGGCGAATGAGGGCACAAAAAAGCCGGCCCCCGTGAAGGGACCGGCTGGGTGGGGAAGGGGCTTATTCCTTGATCTTGGCGCTCTTGATGAGCACGGCCTCGGTGGGCACGTTCTGGTGGCCGTTCTTGGAACCGGTCGGCACCTTGGCGATGGCGTCGATCACGTCGAGACCGGCGCTGACCTTGCCGAAGACGCAGTAGCCCCAGCCGTCCTGGCCCGGGTAGTCGAGGAAGCTGTTGTCCTTGAGGTTGATGAAGAATTGGGCCGAAGCGCTGTGCGGGTTCGAGGTGCGCGCCATGGCGATCGAGCCGCGGACGTTCTTCAGGCCGTTCTTGGCCTCGTTTTCGATCGGCGTGTCGGTGGCCTTCTGGTCCATGTCGGCGGTGAAGCCGCCACCCTGGATCATGAAGTCGGGGATGACGCGGTGGAAGATGACGCCGTCGTAGTGGCCCTTCTTCACGTAGTTGACGAAGTTGGCGACGGTGTTGGGCGCCTTGGCGCGGTCGAGTTCGAGTTCGATGGTTCCCTTGCTGGTCTCCATCACGACGGTCACGGTGGGGGTGTCACTCACGGGTTTGTTTTCCTGGGCTGGGGTTGAACCGGTCAGGCCGGCAAAGATGAGAACGGCGAGAAGCGGAAGGGTGGTTTTCATGGCAACAACGGGGTTGGTGCCTGCAAAGAGACATGGGGGTGGCGCTTTGCCAAGCGGAAAGGTGCGGCAAAAATATTGCCTCGCACGGGCGCGCTCGTCCCGTATGTTTCCCCATGCCCCTGGACCACCGAGACTACATGCGCGCCGAGCCCCAGGGCTCGATGCCGTCCTGGCTGCCGCGCTGGAATGCCTTTCAGTGGGTGTTTGCCGTCAATGTCGCGGTCTTTGTGCTGCAATGGCTGTTCCGCATCGGCTGGATCGAGGACCCGCTTTCCGGACGGGCGCTCATGCCGATGGGCGGGGTCAGTCTCGACGAATTGACGCGCGGCCAGGTCTGGACGCTGGCCACCTACATGTTTGTGCACGGCAGCCCGGGGCACATCCTGGTGAACCTGCTCTTCCTGTGGTTTGCCGGTCGCCGCGTCCAGGAACTCTACGGCAGCGGCAACTTCCTGCTCATCCACTTCATGTCGGGTCTGGCCGGGGCGGTGCTGCAGATGGCGGTCGGCAGCCTGGTGCTGGACGACACCGCCTCGCCGCTGATCGGTGCCTCGGCCTGCTGCATGGGGCATCTGCTGGCCTGCGCCCTGGCGGCACCGCGCGAGGAGCTGACGCTGCTGCTGTTCTTCATCGTGCCGCTGCGCGTCAGCCTGCGCGGCCTGGCGCGTTTTCTCCTGCTCTCGAATGTCGCGCTCGGCCTGCTGGAGTGCTTTGGCGTGCTGCCGGCCTGGCTGGCCGGCGGCAGCGCGGTGGCCTACTGGGCGCATGTCGGCGGTGCCCTGGCCGGCTGGTATGGCGCGCGCAGCACCGGTCACGAGGGCATCGTCTTTGCCAGGACCGCGCCGCGTGCTCGCCGCCGGGAACTTGTGACCCGCCGCCCGCTGCGTCAGTCGCCGCGGCTGTCTGTTGAGCCTTCGCCAGCGCCACCCGAGGCGGATCTCGCGGGCGACGAGGTGGATGCCATTCTCGACAAGATCAGTGCCCACGGGCTCGAGAGTTTGACCGAGCAGGAACGCCGCACGCTGGAGCGGGCCAGCCAGCGGATGAGCGGCGGCGCTTGAAGACCTTGCGCAGACGCCAACCCCGGTGCAAAGCAAGGCCTTGCCATGCCCATGCCCGAACTGAAAAGCGCCATCGTCCTCGGAGCCGGTAGCTGGGGAACCGCCCTCGCCGGTCTGCTCGCCGAACGCGGTCTGGCGGTGCAGTTCTGGGGCCGCGACCCGGCCTTGATGGCGGAGATCGCCGCCACCCGGCGCAATGCCCGCTACCTGCCCGGCTTGGAACTGCCCGAATCGGTCGCTGCCACCGCCGCTCTGGACGCTCTGACTCCCGCGGAATTGCTGGTTTTTGCCGTGCCCTCGGGGGCGGTGCGCGAAACCGCCCGCCGGGTTGCGCAAGCCGGGCTCGGCAACGGGGCGCGCGCGGTGGTTTCCTGCGCCAAGGGCATCGAACGCGGCAGCGGTCAACGCATGAGCGCGCTGCTTTCCGAAGCCCTGCCGGCACTGCCGGTGGCGGTGCTGACCGGTCCCAATCATGCCGAGGAAGCGTCGCAGCGTCTGGCGACGGCGGCGGTGGTCGCTTGTCGCGATGAGGCCGTGGCGCGCGCGGTGCAGTCCTGCTTCACCCTGCCGTGGTTCCGCACCTACACGAGCGACGACGTCACTGGCATCGAATGGGCGGGAGCGATGAAGAATCCCTATGCCATCGCTGCCGGTGTCGCGCTCGGTTTGCGGCTGGGCGACAACGCCATCGCGGCCCTGGTGACGCGGGCGCTGGCCGAGATGGTGCGCCTTGGTGTGGTC
>JAEYYS010000316.1 GCA_023428335.1 Verrucomicrobiota bacterium
TCCCACGCCTGGGTCGCCGCCTACTGCCGCGACGCCTGCGGCTGGGTCGACGCCGATCCGACCAACCAGGTGTTGCCTTCCGACCGCCACATCACGGTGGCCTGGGGACGTGACTTCGGCGATGTCAGCCCGCTGCGCGGCGTCACCCTCGGCGCCGGCGCCCATCGACTGGAAGTCGCGGTTGATGTTGCGCCCCAGGCGGGGTGAGACGGCCGCCGCTTTGCGCGTGACAAGCCGCGCCATCCGCGCTGAGATGCCACCCCATGACCGGGCATTTCCACTGGCTCTACGACGGCGGCATCGTCGGCCTCTACCTGCTGCTGACCCTGGCGGCCGGCCTGGCCATGCGCCGTTATGTCTGCCGGGTCGAAGATTACCTGGTCGCCGGTCGCGAGGTGGATCTGCACCTCGGCATTGCCTCGCTCGCCGCCACCGAGTTCGGCATCATCACCTGCATGTACACGGCCCAGGCCGGCTACACCCAGGGCTTCAGCGGCGCGGTGCCCGGCCTCTGCCAGGCGCTGGCGATGGCGCTCATTGGCCTGACGGGTTTCTGCATCAAGCCGCTGCGCCAGGCGGGAGCGATGACCTTGCCGGAGATGTTCGAAAAGCGTTTTGGCAAGACGGTGCGCTGGCTCTCGGGTCTGGTCATCGTGCTCGGCGGCCTGCTCAACATGGGCGTCTTCCTGCAGATCGGTGGCAAGTTCCTCTGCAGCGTCGCCGGCTTTGACATCGCCAATCTGGCCGCACTGATGACCGTTCTGCTGCTGCTGGTGGTCGTCTACACCGTGCTCGGTGGCATGCTCTCGGTCCTGGTGACCGACTTCCTGCAGTTCGTCGTCATGAGCGCCGGCCTGCTCGTCGTCAGCTTCCTCGTGCTGAAGGAGGTCGGCTGGCACACGCTGGTCGACACCGTCCGCCGTCACCACGGCGAGGGCGGCTTCCAACCGCTGGCCAATCCTTCCCTCGGCTGGGCCTTCGTGACAAATCAATTCGTCGCCAACGCCGCCGCGGCACTCACCTGGCAGGCCGTGATCGTGCGCGTACTGTCGGCGCGCGACAGCCGCACCAGCCAGCGCATCTACACCCGCACCAGCTTCTTCTTTGTCTGCCGCTTCCTGCTGCCCGGCATCTGGGGCATCGCCGCCCTGGCCACCCTCGGCTGGAAACCGCTGCAGCAGCTCACTCCCGCCGAGCAGGCCAGCCTGCCGGTCGCGGTCGCGGAAAAAATCGCCGCCTCCCCCGTGGGCCAGCCGCTCGCCGGCCTCGGCGTCGAGCAGGCCGCCGCCCTCGCTCCGGACGTACAGGCCAAACTCGCCGATGCCTCATTGCTCGCCCTGCCGGAATTCCTTGGCGGCCTGCTGCCCGTCGGTCTGCTCGGCCTGCTCATCGCCGCCATGCTGGCGGCCGACATGAGCACCAACTCCTCTTACCTGCTGAGCTGGGGCAGCGTCATCTACAACGACCTGCTTGCGCCCTTCCGTCGCCGGCCGTGGACCGACGTCCGCGCCATCCTCTGGAACCGCTGCATCGTCGCCCTCATCGGTTTGTACCTGCTGTTCTTCGGCCTGTTCTACCGGATCGAGGGCAATGTCTGGTCCTACCTGCTGCTCACCGGCTCGATCTACCTGAGCAGCATGTCGGTCCTGCTCATCGCCTGCTGCTACTGGCAGCGCGCCAACAACTGGGGCGCCATCGGTGGCATCCTCGGTGGCGCCGCCGTGCCGGTGCTGCATCTGACCCTGGAAAAACTGCCCGCCACCGCTGCCTGGGCCGCCGCGGTCGGCAAGGATCTCGCCGGCCTCGCCGCCTTCGCCGCCGCGGCCCTCGGCATGATCGCCGGCTCCCTGCTGAAACCCCGCCCCATCCCACCGCCGCCATGACCACCTTCTGGTTCCTGCTCACCGTCGCCGCCCTGCTCTGGTACAGCGTCGTCACCGTCTGGGTCGCCTGGCAGGGCGCGCGCGACATCCGCGGCATGCTGACACGCCTCGCCGATCGACGTCCCGACACCTCCCATGACGACGCCTGAGACCGAAAACGCCCTCGCCGCCTGCGCCGCCTGCGCCGCCTTCGACCTGCCGGCGCCGGTAACCGGCCTCGCCTGCCACGGCAGCGGCCACATCCACCAGACCTACCGGGTCAACACCGCCGCCGGCGATTTCCTGCTGCAGCGTCTCAACAGCCGCGTCTTCCCCGACCTCGACGCCATCGCCGACAACACCGCCCGCATCGCCGCGCACCTGGCCGGTCAAACCGGCGACCGCCTGACTCCGCGTCCCACCCGGCGCGGCGGCCTGCTGCACCGCGACGCCGGGGGTCACGCCTGGCGCGTGTTCGACTTCCTCGACGGCACAAGGTCCTTCGATGTCGCGCCCAACCTCGCCACCATCGAGGCGGCGGCGCGCGCCTTTGGCGACTTTCAGAAACGCCTGGCCGACCTGCCGGCACCACCGCTGCGCGAGACCCTGCCGGGGTTTCACGACACCCGCCAGCGCTTCGCCCGACTTGAGCAAGCCGTCGTCGCCGATCCGGCTGGCCGCCGCGCCGGCTGCGCGGCCGAGCTGGAGGCTTTGCTGCGACGTCGCCCCCTGGCCTCCGCCCTGCAGGAGCTGGCGCTGCCCGTGCGCACCGTGCACAACGACACCAAGCTCAACAACCTGCTGTTCGACGCCGCCAGCGGCGAGCCGCGCTGCGTGATCGACTGGGACACGACCATGCCCGGCCTGGCCGCGCATGACTTTGGCGACATGGTGCGCACCATGGCTGGCGACTGCGCCGAGGACGAAGCGGACAGCGCGCGCGTGGCCATCGTGCCGGAGCGGCTGGCGGCAATCCTCCGTGGTTATCTGGCGGCGGTGAGCGACTGGCTGACGCCGGCCGAGTTAGCCAGCCTCGATCTCGGCGCGCGCACCCTGCTGTTCGAGCAGGCCTGCCGCTTTCTCGCCGACCACCTGGAGGGTGACGTCTATTATCCCGTGCACCGACCGGATCACAACCTGGTGCGGGCGCGCGTACAGTTGGCCCTGCTCGACTCACTGGAGGCCCTGTCCAGAAACGACAAGGCCCGCACTGCCGAAGCGGTGCGGGCCTGAAATCGTGGCTTCGTTCAGAGCGTGCGGCGCTTGCGCTTGACGTGCAGCTGGGCGGTGCTGCGCTGGATCATTGCCATGACCGCCGCCACCTCCTCCTGCTGCTCGCCATGCTTGAGGCTTTCGAGCGAATGCTTGGCACGCTCGAGGGCCTCCTCCACCGCCTTCTCGTCGATGTCATCACTGTGGATGGCCATGTCGGTGAGCACCCGCGCCGTGGCGCCGGTGACCTCGACAAGGCCTTCGCCGACCGCCATGTCGACGGTCTTGCCGGCCTTCGTGTAGCGAAGTTCGCCGGGCAGCAGGGTCGTCACCAGCGGCGCGTGCGCCGGCAGGACACCCATCTCACCCTCGTAACCGGGCAGCACGACGGTGTCCACCTCATCGGAGAAGATGAGGGCTTCGGGGGTGACGATTTCGAGTTTGAGAGGCATCTGGAAAAGTTGGCAAGTTCCAAGTTTCAGGTTTCAAGTTGGGCGGCGACGGCACGGCACTTGAAACGTTCAACGGTCAGACAAAGGGGTGAATCAGGACTTCGGCACGGTGTCGATGCCACCCTTCATGTAGAAGTTGGCTTCGGGCACGTCGTCGTGCTTGCCGTCGAGGATCTCGGCGAAGCCCTTGACGGTGTCCTTGACGGACACGTACTGGCCGGGCGTGCCGGTGAAGATTTCGGCGACGTGGAAGGGCTGGCTCAGGAAGCGCTGCAGCTTGCGGGCGCGGAAGACGATGAGCTTGTCCTCGTCGGAGAGTTCGTCCATGCCCAGAATCGCGATGATGTCCTGGAGGTCCTTGTAGCGCTGCAGGACGCGCTGCACGCCGCGGGCGACGCGGTAG
>JAEYYS010000424.1 GCA_023428335.1 Verrucomicrobiota bacterium
GGTCGTGAGCGCCCCGGTGCCGCCGGCTGGCACAAATACCTGGATCATCAGTCTGACCGATGACCGCGGCGCCATGGTCAGCACGCCGGTGCAGTTCCAGTGACAAGGTGCTCTGACCTCTGTCAGACAAGTCCGACAGCAGGCCTCACGACCGCTTGAAGAAGGCCCCGATGGCGCCCTGCATGGCGGCGTTGAGGGCTTCCTGGATCTGGGTGGGGCCGGGGTGCTCGGCGTCGATGACGCCGTTGGGGGTGAGCTTGTCGATGACCTGCGGCAGGAACTGCGAGAGCAGGGGCAGCAGCATCTGCGGTTGAAAACCGAGTCGGCCGGCAAGCTGGCGCAGGGCTTCCTCGCCGAGGGCCTGCTGGAGTTGGCCGGGCTGGACGCCGGTGTTGCCTTCGACGCTGACCCAGGAGGCGAAGAGTTCGCCATAGCCGGCTTCCTGGAAACGTTGTTGAAGGCCCTGCAGGCCGCCGGCTTCCTGGAGCAGGCCGGCGAGCATTTCCGCAGGGTTGCCCAGTGCGCTGCCGAGCGCCTGTTTGGCGAGTGAATCAAAAAGTCCCATGCGCGACAGTTCGCCGGGATGCCGGCAAGTCAAATCCCGACTCAGGCGGTCGGTTCGTCGTTGAAACGGCGCGGGCGGATCGACAGCATGAGCACGACGGCCACCGCGGCGGCGGCACCGAAGACGCCGAAGGTGACATTGAGCGGCACGCCCTTGTCGCGCAGGATGCCGAAACCCCAGTCGGCAAAACCGCCGCAGCTGATGCTGACCAGGTTCATCAGGCCGTAACCGGTGGCGCGCAGTTCGGGCCGGGCGATCTGGCAGAGGATGGGCATGTTGTTGCAGTCGAAGAAGCCCCAGCCGACGCCGAACAGGGCGAGGAAGGTGACGGCCATGACCAGGGAGCCGGCGTTGCCGACGCCAAACAGGGCGGGGATGAGCAGGGTCAGGCCGATGGCACTGACGAAGATGCGGCCGCGGGCGCTGCGGCCCATCCATTTGTCGGCCAGCCAGCCGCCGAGCACGGCGGCGCCGAGCGAGGCGAGATTGACGTAGAGGGTGGCCGAGACGCCGGCCTTGCCCTGGCCGATGTCGAACTTTTCCTTGAGGATGGCTGGCATCCAGTCCTTCACCACCCAGGCCGGGATGGCGGGCAGGGTGAAACAGATCACGAGGAAGAGGAAGTAACGGTTGCCGAGCAGTTCGCGCAGGGCGCCGCCGGCGGAGAGGGCGGGGGACAGGGCGGCATCGGCGCGGCGCGGTGCGTTCTGCAGGAAGAAGAACAGCGGCACGGCGTAGAGCACACCCAGGAGGCCGCAGACATCGAAGGCCCAGCGCCAGCCGAGGTTGGGATCATCGGCGACATGACCGCTGAAGCCGCCGAGCATGACGCCGATGTAGATGGCCATCTGGTGCAGGCCGACCGCGCGCGAGCGGGTGGAGCCGACATGGAAATCGGCGATGAGCGCCAGCGCCGCCGGGATGTAGCAGGCCTCGCTGATGCCCATGAGGGCGCGCGTCACCAGCAGTTGGTCAAAGGTCGTGCAGTGGCCGGTGGTCCAGGTGACGGCCGACCAGACAAAGAGGCTGACGACGATGACGTGTTTTTTGCTGAGGCGGTCGGCCAGGTAGCCGCCGACCGGGCTGAGGAAGGCATAGACCCACTTGAACACCGCTGGCAGGAAGCCCCAGTTGGCCTCGCTGCCAATGCTCGGGATGTCCTGCATGACCGAGAACTTCATGGCGGCCAGCATCTGCCGGTCGAGGTAGTTGAGCAGGGCCACCGGCAGCAGCAGGAGCACGGCCGTCCAGGCGGTGCGGGAGAGGGTGGAACGGGTGTCGGTCATGGTTGGCGCGCAGTTTTAGCAGTCGCACGCGCTGCGGCAAAGACCAATCCATGTCCAGGCTTGACCGACGGATGACCGGGAGCGGCCGCGCAAGTTCGTCACGGCGGCGACCGTAGAAGTGCCACGTGTCGCCCGATTTCCCCCTGATCAACCGTCGTGAAGCCCTGCTGCGCCTGGGGGGCGGCTTCGGCGGACTCGGTCTGGCGGCGGCGATGGGCGAGCCGGCCACGCACTTTGTGCCGCGGGCGAAGCGGGTCATCCACCTGTTCATGAACGGCGGCCCCTTCGGTCCCGATTTCTTCGATCCCAAGCCGGCCTTGGTGAAGTATGCCGGTCAGCGACCCGCGGGCGCCGACCTGCGCACCGAGCGACCGACCGGCGGCCTGCTGGCCTCGCCCTATGCTTACAAGCCGGCGGGTCGCAGCGGCCTGCCGATCAGCGAGCTGCTGCCGCACCTGTCGCGTCATGCCGATGAGCTGTGTGTCTTGCGTTCCTGTCACACCGACAACCCGAACCACGGGCCGGCGCTGCTGCTGATGAACAATGGCACGATGACCGAGCGCGTGCCGAGCATGGGTTCCTGGCTCAGCTACGGCCTCGGCAATGAAAACGCCAACCTGCCGTCCTACGTCGTGCTCTGCCCGGGCCGGCCGGTGCGCTTTTCGATCCTCTGGACCAGTGCCTTCCTGCCCGCCGAGCATCAGGGCGTGTACATCAATCACTCGAACCTCGACCCGCGCCAGATGATTCCCTGGCTGCACAACGCGCGCACGCCGGCCACCCGCCAGCGCCGCCAGCTCGACCTCATCCAGGAGCTGAACGAGGCCCATCTCGCCGCCCGCGGCGGGGCCGACACCGCGCTGAACGGTCGCATCCAGGCGATGGAAACCGCCTACCGCATGCAGACGGCCGCCACCGATGCCTTCGACGTGGGTCTTGAGCCGGAGCGGGTGCGCGAGATGTACGGCAAGAGCCACTTTTCCAACGGCTGCCTGATGGCGCGGCGGCTGGTCGAGCGCGGCGTGCGTTTCGTCCAGGTCTACTATGGCAATGGCCAGCCCTGGGACACGCATTCGAAGCACGATGAACAGACGCGCAAGCTGGCGGCCGACATCGACCGGCCCATCGCCGCGCTGATCGGCGATCTCAAGCAGCGCGGCCTGCTCGACGACACGCTGATTGTCTGGGGCGGCGAGTTTGGTCGCACCCCGGTCAGTGAAAACGGCAACGGCCGCGATCACAACCCGCATGGCTTCTGCATGTTCTTTGCCGGCGGCGGCGTGCGCGGCGGCACGGCTTATGGTGAGAGCGATGACTTTGGCTTCAAGGCGGCGGTCGACCGCATGCACATCCATGACATCCATGCGACGATGCTGCATCTGCTCGGCATGGATCACGAGCGCCTGACCTATCGTTATGCCGGGCGCGACTACCGGCTGACCGATGTCCATGGCCGGGTGCCGCGTGCCATCCTCGGCTAGTCGGATCGGGGCGCATTTCCCCGTTGCCGGCGCGGGGCGGGCGAGGCATAGAGGGGCATGCTTGAATCCCTGAAAGCGGAGGTTTGCGCCGCCAATCGCGCTTTGCCGGGCAGCGGTCTCGTGCGCCTGACCTGGGGCAATGTCAGCGGCATCGACCGTGCCTCGGGCCTGTGGGTCATCAAACCGAGTGGGGTCGATTACGAGGACCTGACGCCCGAGGCCATGGTCGTGCTCGATCTCGAAGGCCGGGTGGTGGAGGGCAGCCTGCGGCCGTCCTCGGACACCCGCACCCACCTGCATCTGTACCGTGAGTTTGAGCGCATCGGCGGCATCACCCACACCCACAGCCCGTATGCCACCGCCTTCGCCCAGGCCGGGCGTGAGCTGCCCTGCTTGGGCACGACCCATGCCGACCACTTTTATGGCACCGTGCCGGTGGTGCGCGCGCTGACCCCGGAGGAAGTGGCCGAGGACTACGAACATTTTACCGGCGTCGCCATCGCCGAGCGCCTGCGCGAGCTGTCGCTCGATCCGCTCGCCATGCCGGCCGTGCTGCAACTGCATCACGCGCCCTTCACCTTCGGCAAAAACGCGGCGGATTCTCTGGCCAACAGCATTGCGCTGGAAATGTGCGCGCAGATGGCGCTCACCACCTTCGCCCTGCAGCCGGGGCTGGGTCCGATGCCCCAGCACCTGCTCGACAAGCACCACCTGCGCAAGCACGGGCCGGGCGCCTATTACGGGCAGAAGTGACCTGCCAGGCGAGCTGGTGAAAGCTCGGAGCATGGAGCCAAGCGCACGCAGTCAGGCCCAAGACTCGGCGTCCTGCGCTCCGTGCTTCCTGCCTGCGTTTTGGCAAAACGCTCCTGCAAGGGGGCGAACCGCCATGGCGATGGAATATTCTGCGCAAGTGCAAGCGTGCAGTGTGGAAAGCGTATTTTTGTCGCACGCATCTCTATGAAAGTACTCCTCCCACTCGGCCTGCTGAGCGTCGTTCCAAGCCTGTTGGGCGCGGTCGGCAAGGCGGAATTCAACCGCGACATCCGGCCGATCCTCGCCGAGGCCTGCTTCCACTGCCACGGCCCCGATCCGGGCACGCGCAAGGCCGGGCTGCGACTCGACACCGAGGCGGGCTTTTTCACCGCCAAGGAAGGGGAGTCGCCGACGGTGATCAAGGGCAA
Source organism: Verrucomicrobiota bacterium (assembly GCA_023428335.1). Taxonomy (GTDB): domain Bacteria; phylum Verrucomicrobiota; class Verrucomicrobiia; order Verrucomicrobiales; family Verrucomicrobiaceae; genus Prosthecobacter. The sequence continues at coordinate 4,514 of JAEYYS010000424.1, forward strand.
GCCCGACGACAGTCCCCTGTATCAGCGCCTCATCACGAAGGATGCGGACGATCTGATGCCGCCGCCGGAGTCGCACAAGGAGCTCAAGCCGGAACAGATCGCCCAGATCCGTGCCTGGATTCAGGAAGGCGCCCCCTGGCAGGCCCACTGGTCGCTCATCCCCCCGCAGCGGCCGGCCGTACCGACTTTGGATGCTTCAAAGAACACCGCCGCCGAGCCTCCTGCCTCCCTCCGCAATCTGCAATCCGCAGTCCGCAATCCCATCGACGCCTTCGTCCTGGCCCGCCTGCAGGAGGTCGGTCTGGAGCCGGCGCCCGAGGCGGATGCCCACACCCTGGTACGGCGTTTGTCGCTCGATCTCACCGGCCTGCCGCCGAGTCCGGAGCTGATCCGTCGCCATATCCAGCCCGGGCAGAAGCAACTCAGCGACGCCCAGTACAACGCCCTGGTCGATGAACTGCTGAAGAGTCCGGCTTACGGCGAGCACCGCGCCCGTTACTGGCTCGATGCCGCCCGTTATGCCGACACTCATGGTCTGCATTTCGACAAGTACCGCGAAATCTGGCCCTACCGCGACTGGGTGATTGGCGCCTTCAACCGCAACCAGCCGTTTGATCAGTTCACGATCGAGCAGATTGCCGGCGACATGCTGCCCAAGCCGAGCGAGAGCCAGCTCATTGCCACTGGTTTCCAGCGCTGCAACATCACGACGAACGAGGGCGGCACGATCGACGAGGAAAACCTCGCCAACTACGCGGCCGACCGCGTGCAGACGCTCGGCTGGGTGTACTTTGGCCTGACGACCAACTGCTCGCAGTGCCACGACCACAAGTTCGATCCGATCTCCCAGCGCGATTATTACTCGCTGGCCGCCTTCTTCCGCAACACGACGCAGAAGCCCAAGGATGGCAACGTCAAGGATGGCCTGGGGCCGGTGCTGGTGCTGCCCTCGGCGCAGGATCGCCCGCGCTGGCAGGCCCTGCCGGCGGAGATCGCGGCGGCGAAGGCGAAGCTCGAGGAGAACCGCAAGCTGGCGCGACCGGAGTTCGACACCTGGCTGGCCTCGGCCAAGCCGGAGGACTTGGATCGCGACCTGCCGGCGCAGGGGCAGATCGCCCACGTGCCGCTCAACGAGGGCACGGGCAGCGAGGTGACCGGCGTCTGTGGCGCGCCGAAGACCTTTCGCGCCACGGGCGAGGTGAGCTGGAAGGCCGATGGCAAGATTGGTCCGGCGCCCGTGATGAAGCCGGGCGGCACCTTTGATCTTGGCGAGGTGGGCGACTTCGAGAAGGACAAACCGTTCAGCTATGGTGCCTGGGTGCGTGCCGGCAAGCTGGGCGTCAGCGGCGGCATCCTGGCGCGCATGGACGAGAAGGGCGGGTACCGCGGCTGGGACCTGTGGCAGAACGACCGCTTTTACGCCGTCCACATCGTGCACCGCTGGCCCGATGACGCGCTCAAGGTCAGCACCGCCAAGCCGAGCGTGCGGCCGGGTGTCTGGCAGCATGTCTTTGTCACCTACGACGGCAGCGGCAAGGCCGAGGGTGTCAAGATTTACCTGGATGGCGTGGCGCAACCGCTCAAGACCGAGGTGAATGCCCTGAAGAACAGCATTCGCACGACCACGCCGACGCGCATCGGCCAGCGCAGCCATGTCCAGGTTTTCCATGAGGGCAGCGTCCAGGACGTGCGCCTGTTTGACCGTCTGCTGCGCCCCGTGGAAATTCAAACCCTGGCCAGGGTTGGACCGCTGCGCGAGATGCTCGCCTCCGCCAAGCGCGGACCGAAGCAGGTCGAGGCCCTGTTCGGTCATTTCCTAGCCACCCGGCACGATGGCTGGATGGCGGCCGACAAGGCCCATCTGGCGCTGGAGAGCGAGCGCGCGGCCATCCAGGCGCGCAGCCCGCTGACCCACATCCAGGAGGAGCGCATGGATCAGCCGCCGATGGCGAACCTGCTCATGCGCGGCCAGTACGATCAGGTCGGCGAGGAAGTGCCGGCGGCGGTGCCTGCCGCGCTCGGCAAGCTGCCCGAGGGCGCGCCGCGCAACCGACTGGGGCTTGCCCAGTGGCTGGTGAGCGAGGGCAACCCGCTGACCGCCCGCGTCACGGTCAACCGCTTCTGGCAGGAACTGTTCGGCCAGGGCTTGGTCAAGACCAGTGAGGACTTCGGCATCATGGGCATGCCGCCGACCCATCCGGAGCTGCTCGACTGGCTCGCCGTTGAGTTCCGTGAGAGTGGCTGGGATGTGAAGCGCCTGATCAAGCTGATGGTCAGTTCCAGCACCTATCGTCAGGCCGCGACCGTGACGCCGGCAAAGCTGGCCAAGGACCGCGACAACGGCTTGCTCAGCCGCGGCCCGCGCTTTCGCATGGACGCGGAAATGATCCGCGACTACGCCCTCGCCGCCAGCAGCACGCTGTCGCCGCGCATGGGCGGTCCCGGCACCTATCCCTACCAGCCGGAGAACATTTGGGAGGTCGTGGGCATGGGCACCGAGAAGTACGCCCAGGACAAGGGCGAAAACCTGTACCGGCGCACGGTGTACAATTTCTGGAAGCGCATGGCGCCGCCGGCGAGCATGGATGTCTTCAACGCCCCCAGCCGCGAGGTGAGCTGCGTGCGCCGCGACCGCACCAACACGCCGCTGCAGGCGCTGGTGGTGATGAACGACACCCAGTTTGTCGAGGCCTCGCGCAACCTTGCCCAGCGCGTGCTGGCCGCCGCCGCGTCCGATGACGCCCGCCTCGACGCACTCGCCCTGCGCCTGCTCTGCCGCCCCTTGAAGCCGGTCGAACGCAGCGTGCTCGCCACCAGCCTTGCGGACTTGAAGAAGCACTATGCCGCCCAACCCGATGACGCCGCGGCCCTGATCGCCGTTGGCGAAACCAAGCCAGATCCCAAGCTTCTCGCACCCGAACTCGCCGCCTGGACGATGGTCTGCAACCAGGTCATGAATCTGGATGAGGTGCTGAACAAGTAGAACCGGAGTTACAGGTTTAAAGTTGAAGGTTTAAAGTTGGGGATCCAGAGGCCATGGCAACCTTTCGACAGTTCGAAGACATTCTTGCGTGGCAAAAAGCCAGGGAGCTTGTCGCTCGCATCTATCAGGTCTCCATGGTTGGGGATTTCTCCAGGGACTTTGCCATGAGGGACCAGATGCGGCGTGCCTGCCTGTCGATTCCCTCCAACATCGCCGAGGGCTTTGAGCGAGGGGGACGCAAGGAGTTCATCCTTTTCCTTGGGCATGCCAAAGGCTCCTGCGGCGAAGTGCGCTCCCAGCTCTACCATGCTTTGGACCAAGCGTATCTTGATGAATCCACCTGGCGGGAGCTCCACGAGGCCTGCCTTGAAATCAGCCGCCTCTTGGATGGTCTTATGCAATACCTCCAACAAACCGAGATTCCTGGCCGCAAATTCACCCCATCCAACTTTAAACCTTAAACCTTAAACCTGAAACTTTCCCCATGTCCCCCTTGAACGATTGGCAGACTTTGGAAACCCGACGTCGGTTTTTTGCGCGGGGCCGCAATGTCCTCGGTTACGCCGCACTGAGCTCGCTGCTGGGCGAGACCCTTGCCGGGCGCGCGCTGGCTGGCGGCGGTCAGGTGACCACCCACTTTCCGGCCAAGGCCAAGCGGGTCATCTACCTGCACATGGTCGGCGGTCCGTCGCAGATGGATCTGTTCGATCACAAGCCGCAGATGCAGAAGTGGTATGACAAGGACCTGCCCGACAGCATTCGCAAGGGCCAGCGCCTGACGACGATGACCAGCGGCCAGGCGAGGTTTCCGATCGCGCCGTCGAAGTTCCGCTTCGAGCAGCGCGGCCAGTCCGGCATGTGGATGAATGCCGACCTGCTGCCGCACCTCGGCAAGGTGGCGGATGACATCTGCTGGATGCGCTCGTTGCACACCGAGGCGATCAACCATGAACCGGCAATCTGTGCGATGCAGACCGGCAACCAGGTGACCGGCCGGCCCTGCCTGGGGTCCTGGGCCTCGTACGGCCTCGGCTCGGTGAACCAGAACCTGCCGGGTTTTGTCGTGCTCATCGCCACGCCGACCAACCGCGAGCAGGAGCAGGCCATTTCCCCGCGCCTGTGGTCGAGCGGCTACCTGCCGGGCCAGCACGCGGGGGTGTCGTTCCGCAGCAAGGGCGATCCCATCCTGTTCATCAACAACCCGCCGGGGGTCGACGACCGTGTGCGCCGGCGCATGCTCGACGGCGTGCAGGCGCTCAACGAGATCAACTACCGCGAGGTGGGCGATCCCGAGACGCACACGCGCATCCAGCAGTACGAGATGGCCTTCCGCATGCAGGCCAGCGTGCCGGAACTGACCGATCTGGCGGGCGAGCCCGAGCACACCTTCAAGCTCTATGGCGAGGAGGCGCGGAAGCCCGGCAGCTTCGCCAACAGCGTGCTCATGGCGCGTCGCCTGGCCGAGCGCGGTGTCCGCTTCACCCAGATCTACCACAACAACTGGGATCATCATTCCAACGTTGCCGGCCGCATGCCCAGCCAGTGCCGCGACATCGATCAACCCTGCGCGGCGCTCATCCAGGACCTCAAGCAGCGCGGCATGTTCGAGGACACCCTCATCATCTGGGGCGGCGAGGTCGGTCGCACGATCTACAGCCAGGGCGGCCTCACCAAGGAGAACTACGGTCGCGATCACCATCCGCGCTGCTTCACCATGTGGATGGCCGGCGGCGGCGCCAAGGGTGGCGCGATTTACGGCGAGACCGACGACTTCAGCTACAACATCGTCAAGGACCCGCTGCACATCAGCGACTTCCACGCCACGGTGCTGCACCTGCTCGGCTACGAGCACGAGCGCTTCACCTACAAGTACCAGGGCCTCGATCAGCGCCTGACCGGTGTTGAGCCGGCCAAGGTGGTGAAGGCCCTGGTGGCGTGAGGCGAAGCGCACGCAGCGAAGGGGCAGAAGCTTGTGTTTGGACACCAAGCTCTGCGCTCTGCGCTTCTTTCACCTCACAGCAAGCCCAGTTGCCGGCCCTCGCTGACCGGGGCTGGTGCGGCGAAGCTGGCGCGGGGGCGGGCGACCTCGATGGTGGCGGTGCAGGTGCGGCGCTCGGCGCAGAGCACGCGGGCGTCGGCGACCCCGGCACGGACGAGCGATTCGCGGATGCGGCCCGCGGCGCGCGCCGGATCGTTGCAGTCGTCGCTCAGGTGGCCGAGCACGACGTGGTGCAGGCCGGGGTGGGCCAGGCTTTCGACAAGTTCGGCGGCCTGGTCGTTGGAGAGGTGGCCGTGGCGCGACATGATGCGCTGCTTGGTCGCCCAGGGCCGCTTGGTGTCGGCCTCGAGCAGTTGGGTGTCGTAGTTGGCCTCGACAAACAGGCTGTCGGAGCCGCGCAGGCGGTCCTTGATCAGGTTGGTGACAAAGCCGACGTCGCTGAGCACGCCGAGGCGTGAATCCGGGTCGGCGATGACATAGCCGACCGGATCGACCGCGTCATGCGGGACAGGAAAGGATTCGATGACGAGGTCCTGGATTTCGAAGCTGCTGCCGGTCTGCATGAGGCGCCACTGCGGCGCGCCGCGGAACTTCAGGCTGCCCAGCAGGTGTTCTTGGGTGAGGGCGGTGCAGTAGAGCGGCACGCTCAGTCGGCCGCTGAGCACTTCCAGGCCGGCGGTGTGATCCTGGTGTTCGTGGGTGAGCAGGATGCCGTCGAGCGAGCCCGGCGCGATGCCGGCGGCCTCCAGGCGCAGGCAGATCTGCTTGGCGCTGAGGCCGGCGTCGATGAGCAGGGTGGTGCGACCGGTCGAGACGACCGCGCAATTGCCCGAGCTGCCGCTGCCGAGGACCGTGAGACGCACCATGCTCTTGGCATTAGCGTTGAGCGCGCCCCTGGCAAGTCCGCGCCTGCGGTTTTTGTCGGCGCAGAGCCGCAGAGTCGGGCCTGGCTGGGTGCCGATTGCTGCCCGCTTCAGGGCAGATAGCCGTCATTCCAGCGAAGGCGGGCCGCTTCGACGAGTTCGCGCAGCTCGCTGACGAAGTCGGTGCTGCTGTGATGATGCTCCTGATATTCGATGTGCTGGATCAACGCCGGTCTTGCCTCGGCGGCGACGCTGAAGGCGCCGTAGCCGTTCTGCCAGTCGGGGAAGTCGGGGAAGACTCGGCAGCGACGGATCCACTGCGAGGAGGTCGCCTTCATTTCCAGGACCAGATCGGCGAGCGCCACCGAGGGATTCAGTCCGATGAGTAGATGGATGTGGTCGTCGACGCCGCCGACGCGGTAGAGCTGGGAACCGCGCGTTTGGATGACGCCCCAGAGATAGCGGTACAAATCCTCGCGACGCGGCTTGCAGAGGGCGGGCATGGCCCCTTTGGTGCCGAACACGATGTGATAAGTGAGATCGGTATAGGCTTGCATGGTGCAAACACTCTTCAAAATCAGGGAACGGATTACAATTTAATACTTTTCAATATTAAGTTAATTTATACTTGCCTTCGGCTTAGGGTAGACGGCAGTTATATCGGGGGGTGCGATCTGCACTATTTTTTTGGGAGGATGCGCATCAAGCCTGGGAAGGCGCGGCCATGCGGCAGGCGCGCGCGGGAATTTCCGCATTGCCTGGCGGACGCGTCTCCCCTTAAATTCGCGCATGCTTCGAAGCCTGCTCCGTTTTCTGCCTCTTGTCGCCTGGGCCGCCGCCATCGCCGCGCCGCCGCCCAACGTCATCGTCATCATGGCCGACGACCTCGGCTACGGCGACATCGGCTGCTACGGCGCGAAAACGATCCCGACGCCGAACCTGGATCGCCTCGCCGCCGAGGGGCTGCGCTTCACCAGCGGCTACTGCTCGGCCTCGACCTGCACGCCGACGCGGTTTTCACTGCTGACTGGAACGTACGCCTTTCGTCAGGAACGCACCGGCATCGCGCCGCCGAGCGCGCCGGCCATCATCCAGCCCGGCACGGCCACAGTGGCCTCGCTGCTCAAGCAGGCCGGTTATCGCACCGCGGTCATCGGCAAATGGCATCTCGGTCTGGGCGACCCCGAGCCGGACTGGAATGGCGTGCTGAAACCCGGACCGCTGGAGATCGGTTTCGATCACTGTTTCCTGCTGCCGACCACGAACGATCGCGTGCCGCAGGTTTATGTCGAGGACCACCGCGTGCTGAACCTGGATGCCAAGGACCCGCTCTGGGTGGGCAACCAGTCGCCCGGTCCCGATCACCCGACCGGTGTCAGCCATCGCTCGACCCTGAAGATGGACTGGAGCCACGGCCACAACCAGACGATTCACAATGGCATCAGTCGCATCGGCTTCTACACCGGCGGCCAGACGGCGCGCTTCCGCGACGAGGATCTGGCCGATGAATGGATCAAGCGCTCGAACACCTGGATCGAGGCCGATCCGAAGAAGCCGTTTTTCCTGTATTTCGCCAGTCATGACGTGCACGTGCCGCGCATCCCGCACGAGCGTTTCCAGGGTGCCACGCCGCACGGTTTTCGTGGCGACAGCGTGGTGCAACTCGACTGGTGCGTCGGCGAGCTGATGAAGACCCTCGACCGTCTCGGGTTGAGCGAGAACACGATGATTGTCTTCTGTTCCGACAACGGTCCCGTGCTCGACGACGGCTACAAGGATGGCGCGGTGGAGAAGCTTGGCGACCACCGCCCCGCCGGCCCGTTCAGTGGCGGCAAGTACAGCGTGCTCGAGGGCGGCACGCGCACGCCCTTCCTGGTGCGCTGGCCGGGGCGGGTGAAACCCGGGGTGTCTGATGAGGTGGTGTGCACGATCGACCTGCCGGCCAGCCTCGCCGCGCTCGCCGGGGTGCCGCTGCCCGAGGGAGGCTGTCGCGACAGCTTCAACCTTCTGCCGGCCCTGCTTGGGGAAGCCGGCGCCAAGGGGCGCGACCACCTGGTTCAGCAGGACAACGGCGTCAGCGGCAACTTCGGCCTGCGCGCCGGTGAGTGGAAGCTGGTGCGGCAGAAAAAGGCCGGTCGCACCCAGGCCGTGGTCAGCCTCGACAAACGACCCGAGAAGGCGCCGCTGCATGCGCTGTACCACCTGCCGAGCGATCCGGCCGAGCGCCGGGATGTCGGCGCCGAAAACCCGGAGAAGCTGCGCGAACTCATCGCCAAGCTCGACGCCGTGCTGGCGGCCGAGGGCAGTCGCTGAACTTGGTCACTTCGCCAGGGCGGCGAGGATTTCCGCAGCGACTTTGTCGGCGAGGTAGGCTGAGCCCTCGGGGGTGAAGTGGACGTTGGCGGGAAGCTGGATGTCCTGCAGCTTGGCCTTGGCGTGGGCGTGCAGGTCGTTGGTGGGGATGCCGGCCTTGGCCATGACGCGGGCGGCGACCTCGTTGAACTTCAGCGCCTCGTCGGCGACGCGGCCGGCGCTGCCTTCCGGCACCGGGGTGGTGTTGCACCAGATGACCTTGGCGCCGGTGGCCTTGAGCTTGGCGGCGATGGCGGTCAGGTTCTTTTCATAGTCGGGCAGCGGCACCTGGTGATGGGCGCCGGGCAGCTTGGGATCGACCAAGCGGGCGCCATCGGGGCCCATGTACACCAGGTCGTGCAGGCCGAAGTTGAAATGGATGACGTCCCACTTCGAATCGCCCAGCCAGGCGTCCAGGCTTTCGACCCCGCGCGAGCTGGGGCCGCCGTTGGTCGGAATGCGATGGACGTTGGCCTTGCCGGCAAGCTTTTCCCGCACCGGCACGGTGTAACCCATCGAAATCGAGTCGCCGATGAGCAGCACGCGCGGCAGGCCGGCGACATCGGTGACCGGCGCCAGGGACGGGTTGGGCGCGCGCTTCGCCTTTTTCGGGGCGTCGGCAGTGGCGAGGACGGGGCAGAGCAGGGCGGCGAGCAGGAGGAGCGCTTTCATCGGACCGTGACAACGTCCGCCGCCGGCCGATGCTTCACGGCAGGCGCGATTTTTAGACGCCGAAGGCCTGGATGAAGGCGACCTCGAGGGCCAGGCCCTCGTTGACGTTGGTGTGCAGGTGCGACTCGAGCTGGCGCAGCACGCGCAGGCGCCGCGAGGTCTCCTCGGGTGTCCAGCGTTCGGCGAGCTTGGCGGTGGCCTCGCGGAATTCCGGCAGGTCGAGGTGCTCGCCGCCGACCTGCTGACGGGCGACGTCGACCATCCAGGCCAGCAGCAGGTCGAGCAGGCCGTCGCGTTCGCCGAGGTATTCGGCCTGGATGTTGGCAGCCACCTGTTCCTCGCGCTGCTTCAGCCAGGAACCGTCGGTGGTCTGCTTGTAGTGATCCTGCTCCTTTTCGAAGGCGTTCTCGTGCTCCTTCTCGATGGCGTCGTGCAGGGCTTCGAGGATAGCCTGGAAATCGGCCTTCAGGCCGAGCGCCGCACCGATGCTGCCACCGGCGCGGGCGGCGAGTTTTTCCAGCAGAGCGAGCAGCTTCTTCTCATGCGGCCCAAACTGGCGCACGCCCTCCGGCGGCAGCAGCGGGATCTCGATGACGCGCGAGCGGGTGGTGGTCAGCAGCGCCTTGGGATTGTGGGTGAGCAGGAGAAACAGCGTGCCGGCCGGCGGCTCCTCAAGCGTGCGCAGGAAGGCGTTCTGGGCGGCGTCGTTCATGCGCTCGGCATCGGCGACAATGCCGGCCTTGAGCCGGTTGTCCGAACACATCTGGAAGTGATGCATGAAGTGACGCATCGAGTTCGGGTCGTTGTTGTCGTCGCCCACGACAATGCGCCGGCTCTTGCCCTCGGGTCGCAGCACGTACAGGCCATCGCGCTGGAAATCCTCCATCCGGTGCTTGGGCTGGCCGCTGACCAGGCGCAGCACGCGCAGGGCGAAGCCTTCGAGATCGGTCGCGCGCGGACCCGTGATCAGGTAGGCGTGGCCCAGACGGCCGAGGCCGTGGGCGCGCGCGATCAGGTCGAGGGCGTGGTCAGGCTTGAAGGGCATGGCTTTGCACGAGAGTCCAGATGTCGGCGTGAACCGCCTCCGGGGATTTGCCGGCCTGCAGGATGCGGATGCGCTGCGGCTCGGCGCGGGCGAGTTCCAGGTAACCGGCGCGCACCTTGTCGAAGAACTCGGCCGGCTGGCTTTCCATGCGGTCGAGGGCGCGGCCGCTGCGCGCGATGCGCTCGCGGGCGGTGGCGTTGTCCATGTCGAGCAGCAGGGTGAGGTCGGGCAGGGTGCCGCCGATGGCGAAGGCATTGATCGCGCGCACGCTGTCGAGCGGCAGGCCGCGGGCGAAACCCTGGTAAACCGTGGTCGAATCGAGGAAGCGGTCGAGGATGACGAAAACGCCGGCGGCCAGCAGGGGCCGGATCTTCTCGCGGACGATCTGGGCGCGACTGGCGGCGAACAGCAGTAGTTCGGTTTCCGCGCACAGGCCGTCGCCCTCCTGGGCGTGCTGGAGCAGATGGCGGATCTGCTCGCCGGCCGCCGTGCCGCCGGGTTCACGCAGCACCTCGACGCGCCGGCCGGCCGCCTCCAGGCGCTCGCGCAGCAGGCGGATCTGCGTGGACTTGCCGCAGCCTTCGGAGCCTTCGAAGGAGAGCAGGAAACCGGGGCTGGCCTGGGCGGTCACGGGTGGGAGAGCGGGGTTGTCCTGTGTTTTAGCGCGAGCCGACCGGATGTCGAACAAAAGCAGTTTCGTTTTGGCCCTGGCACGCTACGTCTGGAAGTCATGTCCAGCACTTCACCCCTCCAGTTCGCCGGGCGCGACTCGAAAGAGAGCGTCGAGCAAGGTTTGGCCTTTGCCCCGAAGTTCGACGAGCACGGCCTCATCCCGGCCATGGCGGTGGATGCCGATACCGGGGCGCCGCTCATGCTCGCCTACATGAATGCCGAATCCCTGCGCCAGACCCTGCAGCTCGGCCAGGCGGTGTACTACAGCCGCAGCCGCCAGCAACTCTGGCACAAGGGCGCCACCAGCGGCGAGTTCCAGGAAATCGTCGAGATTTCGACCGACTGCGACCAGGACGCCCTCGTCCTGCGCGTGCACCAGCGCGGCGGCGGCTGCTGCCACACCAAGCGCAGCACCTGCTTCTACCGTCGCATCGACGGCACCGCCGAGGACGGCACCGTGCGACTGGCGATGAAGTAGGTGAGGCGGATGTGGAAGGAGGATCGTTGATCCACCTGAGGAATATCCAATGGCCAACAAGGAAGTCCCAATGACGAAGGGGCCGGGGTTCCGGACTTGGGCGTTGAGCCTTCCTTGCTCGATGTTCGATATTTTTCCTCTTCGGTTCCTTGCTCCTTGGTGGCCAAAGGTCATCCGCGTTTCCCAAACCCGGAGGATCCGCAGATTACGCAGAAGCCCAGAAGGGGAACCGCAGATGTCGCAGATGAGCACCGATGGGACCGCCGCAGGCGAGGGGAGCGCGGGCACTCTTGCCCGCTTCTTCTGAGGGGTCAGGCTTTGGAACCACGAATCGCACGAAGGTCACGAAGGTCACGAAGACAAACCGGGTAGGGCGCCGCTGCGCCGGCGCCGTGGTTCCCTCTGTAGGCGGGGGCAGTGACCCCGCGTTCCCGGATGGCCGCCGCATCGCCAACCCGTTTTGAACCGCTGATGGGACGCTGATACGACGCTGATGCTGAGAGGCGGATGGGTGAATCTGCGATCCTTTTCCGGGTCGGCCTTTTCCTTGACGGGCCTGCCTGTGTTTGACAGGCTCCTGCCATGCACGTTTTCAGCGACGAAGTCGGCCCGCCTGGGCGGCCTTGGTGCGTGCAAAGCCTCGGTGTGTCCGAACTTGTTCTGACAATGGAGACTGAAGGATGCCGCTGGGAAGCAAAAAAATAAAGCCATGACACAATCAATGCTCCTCGTTCTAGGCACGATTCTTTTGTGCTCCTGCGCAACTCAATCTCCCGTTCAACGTCCCCCGGAAATTGGTGGGCAAATTGTCCCCGATAACAACGTCGTCATCGACTTCCGGAAGTCCTACAATGTTTTCTGGCGGGACGGTGACACCATCGCAATGATTCCAAACGCCAAAATCATTGGCTACACGGGCGACACTGCCCGGGACACCACAGGTTCCTATACCCGGAAATATTCCTCCTTTGGAAGTTGGCTTGTGATTGACCCAAAAGGGACCGGGCGGATTTTCATGCCCCACGGAATGATCGCCTACCTGCAAGAGAGTCGATGAGAAGGTCGGTGCGAAAAACGGATGCAGGCAATGACTCGCATGGCATCTTTATAGTTGGAAACTACTTGTACTCGCCGTCGCCAAATTCGAAACGTTAGGCGAAACAATTGCAATGACACCCGAGCAAGAAGAAATTGTGAGTCAGTTTAAGCCGAGTTTCGACCTAGTCGATCATGTCGCTAGGGCGGAATTCTTTCTTAACTGCGCGCGAAATGCCCAAGACCTTAACGTTCTGAATTGGTGCACCATGGCTGCAATTTCATCTTGTAGAGCAGTTCCAGAAATCATCATGGATCGAATAAAGAAAGGTGTTATAGACGGTAGCCTGGAAGAATTTGGAGGTAAAATGGTTGCTTCTATTCGCCACTACAAACTCATTGAGTATCTAAGAATACACGATTTTCACCGCGGCGCGATCCGCTTTGATCCTAGAACTATGGGTGTGCTTGGTAATATAAAGGTGAACTCTGGAGATCAGGCTCATGGATCAGCTGCTGCTATTATGAATTCATGCGGGGGAATTGAGACGTCGAGGAAACGTAATGGTCGTGTTAGCTTCGATCGCCCTGTGCAGATTAGAGGATTTGAAGTATATGATGAAAATGTCGGTGAGTTCATCGCGGTTGATCGCATCTTGCAAAACTATCTTGCGGATCTGAAGAGCGTGCTGCACGCGTATTATCCAGACATCCGCTGGGGCCAGCTTGCCATGCAACAAGCAGAAAAAGAATAATCAGCCCTACAATAAAAGCCGTACTGCTGCGGAGCGAGGCGGAGCCGGCAACTGCACCCAGGGTTGAATCCAGCCCCGCTGCGCAAGCGGCATGCTGATGGGTGAAGCGGGTTGCACGCGGGGGTCGTGGGGTTTTTGAGCCGATCCAACAGGGGTTGGAACGCACAGCCGCGAAGGGCTAGCAGGCCGCGCCATGTTTCCACCCGGTCTGACGGAGCGCGAGTGTGCCGAAGCTCACTCACTCTGGGAGGTGGCCACACGCTGGACTCCTGAGCGAGCAGGCTAAAGCCATGCGCGCGCTCCGGGCCTGCGGCGGCGAAAAGCGCGTCCGAGGGCCGAGATTCACGAAAAAGGGCGGAAATGGCGCTGAATGACCGGGAAAACGACGGTTTTGGGCGGGGGATCGCCTGAAAAGCCCGGAAAACGGGCGGGTTTGCCTGCGTGTCGGCAGGATTCGTCCGCCTGTCGGTCGGACAAGGGCGTGTGTCGGGAGGATTGGCCGGGAGGTGAGCCTGTAGAGACGGGGCGATCCGTGCGGTCGGAGCCTTTGGCCGACCGGTGTGTCCGAACA
>JAEYYS010000444.1 GCA_023428335.1 Verrucomicrobiota bacterium
ACCGCCGCATGCTTGCCCATGCCCTGGCCACCGACCGCATGTTCTGCATCGGCACTCGCCAGGGACGGGAAGCGGCGCGCAGCGAGGTTTTCCCCGTCAGCACCGCCGGACTGGTGCGCGTCTGCAAGACCCAGCCGGATGGCACCTCGCATGTGCTGCTGGTCGGACTGCAGCGCATCCGCCTGCTCGGCTGGGAGCAGCAGGAGCCCTTTCTGCAGGCGCGCATCGAACCGCTGCCAAGCGTCCAGGATTCCACCGCCGAACTCGAAAGCCTGCGCGAGCGCGCGCTGGAGTTGCTGCCCTGCGGGGAGGACGCGGCCGCGCGTGAGCATCTCGACGAGATCCGCCGGCAGTTGGCAGCGGTCGACTCGGCCGAAATCGTCTGCGACTTTCTCGCCCACCGCTTCGTGCGCCGCTCGGCATGCTCCCTGCGCCTGCTTGCCGAACCCAGTGTCGAGGCGCGCTACCGGCTGCTCATTGCGGAGTTGGGACGCCAGCGTACCTCGGCCTGAAGCGCTTGCCGGTTGCTACCTTCCGCTCTAGCCTGCGGACGCATGACGCCCGTTGCCCCTGTCGCCGATGATCCGCTTGCCGCGGCCTTCCTCGGCTTCCTCGAGTCCGAGCGCCGCTGTTCGGTGCGCACGCTGGAGAACTACCGCCATGCCCTCGCTGAGTTCCGTCGCCGGCACACCGGCTTCAGCGACTGGCAGGCCCTGAATGCGGAAGACTTTCGTCGCTACCTCTTCGAGCAGATGAAGCGCGGCCTGGCCCGCGGCACGATCCGCCTGCATTTCGCCGCCCTGCGTTCCTTCTTCAAATGGCTGGCCCGCCGCCAGGGCTGGACGCAGAACCCGCTGCTCGACGTGCAGCTGCCCAAGGCCGAGAAAAAACTGCCCGTGGTGCTCACCCTCGCCCAGGTCATCGAGATGCTCGAACTGCCGCTCAAGCTCGCCCCCGACAAGCAGGCACCGGCCTGGGCGCCGGAGCGTGATGCGGCCATCCTGGAACTCTTTTACAGCACCGGCATGCGCCTGTCGGAACTCGCCGCGCTCGACGTTGCCGACCTCGACAGCTACAGCGACACGGTGCGGGTCTTTGGCAAGGGCGGCAAGGAACGGCTGCTGCCCGTGGGCGGTCCGGCTTCTGCGGCGGTGCAGCGCTATCGGCACAAGGCCGGCGTGCACGAGGGGCCGCTGTTCCTCAGCAAGCTGCGCCGGCGCATCACCACGCAGGCGATCGCCGACATCGTCGAAAAGTATCGCAACAAGGCCGGTCTGCCGATCCATGTCACCCCGCACAAGCTGCGCCACAGTTTCGCCACGCACCTGCTCGACAACGGTGCCGACCTGCGCAGCGTCCAGGAACTGCTCGGTCACGCCAGCCTGAGCACCACCCAGATCTACACCCACGTCTCCATCCAGCGGATGAAGGAAGCCTACGAGGCTGCCCATCCGCGCGCCTGACATCTCTTATGACCACCCGCCGCCATTTCCTTGCCGCCGTCACCGCCGTCCTGGGGGGATCCGCCCTCGCCGCCGGAGGCCGGCCGAAGACCCTTGTTCTGCAGTCCGCCTGGGACATCGTCAACATTGGCGACATCGGTCACACGCCGGGCACGCTTCGCCTGTTGGAACAGCATCTGCCGGAGCTGAAGGTCGTGCTGTGGGCGGCCAAGCTCGATGAGCGCGTCACCGCCATGCTGCGCCGCCGCTTCCCGAAAGTGGAGATCCTGCAGGGCAGCCTGAGCGGCAAATCCGCGCGCGACGAGGCGCTGCGCCAGGCCATCCGCGGGTGCGACCTGTTTGTGCGCAACTCGGGCATGGGCCAGGACATCAGCTTCATGCAGTTCTGCCGCGACCACGGCCGCCCCTACGGCCTGTTCGGCCAGTCCTACTTCCCGAGCATGGTCGAGGGACCGGGCTCCGAGGAACGCATCGCCCTGCTCAACGGCGCCTCTTTCATTTACACCCGCGAGACGAAGACCTTGAAGATTCTTCAGGGTGCCGGCCTGCGCACGCCGGTGCTGGAGTTTGGTCCCGACGGCTGCTTCGGCATCGACGTGCGCGACGAGGAACGCGGTCTGGCGACGATGCGCAAGCTCGGCCTGGAGGAGCGCAAGTTTATCACGATCCAGTTGCGCACCAACACTGCCAAGCTACCGGGTCAGGACGACAGTCGCACGCCGAAGCTCAATCCGCTGCATCCGACGCCGGAGCAGGTGGCCGACGATGAGCGCCGCGCCGCCAAGTATCGCGAGCTGATCACCCGCTGGGTGAAGCAGACCGGTCACAAGGTGCTGATCGCGCCCGAGGTGCTCAAGGAGATGGGGCACAATCGCCGCCTGCTGCACGAACCGCTGCCGCCGGAGATCCGCTCGCATGTCGTCAATCTGGAGTACTTCTGGAATGCCGACGAGGCGGCCTCGATCTTCGCGCGCGCCCACACCATCGTCTGTCATGAGCCGCACTCGCCGATCATTGCGCTCGCCAACGGCACGCCGATCCTGCACACCTACTCGGAGTTCCACAGTCCGAAATGCTGGATGTTCCAGGACATCGGTCTGCCCGAGTGGCTGCTGGAGATGGATGAAACGCCAGTCGAGAAGATGGCGGAGGCGCTGTTCGCCATCGATGCCGATTACGCCGCCGCGCAGGCCAAGGTGCAAAAGGCCATGGCCTATGTGCACGATTGCTTCGCCGGTTCCATGCGCCGAATCGGTGAGCTGACCGGTGCCTGAGCCGCTTGCCTGCATGTCGCGTGCCTGAAGCGACGTTTCAATGGCATGTCCTCGCGCCGTCTCTTCCTTCAGCAATCCAGCCTCTGCCTCGCCGGTTTCGGTGCCGGTCGGATGCTGGCCGCGGATCCCTCTGCCAAACCGCTGCTGCGCGCGGGCTTGATGACCGATCTGCACTACGCCGACAAGCCGGCAACCAAGACACGCTTCTACCGCGAGGCCCTGGCCAAGCTTGATGAGGCGGTCGGGGTGATGAATCGCGAACGGCCGGCTTTTGTCGTCGAGCTCGGCGATTTCATTGATCAGGCCGACAGCGTCGAGCGCGAGACTGAGTGGCTGTGCACGATGGAATCGCACTACGCGCGTTTGGCGATGCCGCGCCATTACGTGCTCGGCAACCACTGCGTGGGCACCCTCAGCAAGGCCGAGTTTGCCGCGCACACCGGCGCCAGCGGCGGCCATGCGAGCTTCGAGCAGGGCGGGGTCACCTTTCTCATCCTCGACGCCTGTTTCCGCGAGGATGGCACGCCTTATCAACGCGGCAACTTCCACTGGCAGGACGCCAACCTGCCGGCCGGTGAACTGGCCTGGCTGGAGGCGGAACTCGGCCGAGCCGCCGGTCCCGTCGTGGTGTTCGCCCACCAGCGGCTCGATGAAGACAAGGCCCATGCCGTGCGCAATGCGGCGGCGGTGCGCGCCCGACTGGAGAAGTCCGGCAAGGTGCTCGCCGTCTTCCAGGGCCACTCCCACAAGAACGACTGCCAGCAGATCGCCGGCATCCCCTACGTCACGCTTGCGGCCATGATTGAGGGCTCGGGTGCGGAGAACAACAGCTATGCCCTGCTTGAGGTTCTCGCCGACGGCTCGCTGCGCGTGCAGGGGTTTCGACGCCAGGCTCACCAAGACTTTCCTCGCGCATGAAGCCCTTTGCCCTGATCTTTCTCGCTGCCGCCGCGACTGCGGCAGAACCCGGTTTTGAATCCCTCTTTAACGGTCGCAGCCTGGAGGGCTGGAGTCACGAGGGCAACTGGGGCGTGGTCGACGGCGTCATCGCCAGGACGGGCCGCGGCGGCTCGCTGGTCTATCGTCGCGCCAAGGTGCCCGACGACTTTGAGCTGCGCTTTGACTGGAAGGTGGCGAAGGGCTGCAACAGCGGGGTCTATTACCGGCCCGGGCAGTACGAGTATCAGTTGCTCGACAACGCCCACAGCCCCTATGGCGAAAACCCGCGACAGGCGGCGGCCTCGCTGTTTTTCTGCCAGGCGCCGACCCGCGATGTGGTGCGTCCGCATGGCGAGTGGAACGAAGGGCGCATCGTCTGCAAGGGCACGGTCATCCAGCATTGGCTGAACGGCGAGAAGGTGATCGATTTTGATTATGCCGATCCGCGCTGGGCGGAGGCGGTGCGACTGCTGCGCATCCGCGGCGGCGAGTTGTCGGCGCGGGGCGCGCATTTGTCGCTTCAGGACCACGGCGCCGATGTCTGGTTTCGGAACCTGCGCTGGCGGGCGCTGCCTGCCGATGAGCCGCTGATGAGTGAAAACCTGCAGCCGATGCCGGTGCCGCCGGGGGCGCTGGCCAAGGAGCAGGAGCGGGTGCGGCGCATGCTCGCCGAGCAGGGGCAACTGAAGCGCGGCCTGAAGCTGGGCTATGAGGAACTGCGCCGTTATCCAGCGGCGGAGGCGCATCAGGGCGTGGCCGTGGATGACGGTCATTTTTATGCCATCAGCAACTGCGCCATCGGCAAGTACCGCAGGGACAACGGCGAGCGTGTGGCCGGCTGGGAGGAGGCGAAGGGCGGTCGGCTCAAGCACCTGAATGCGGGTGTGGTGCTCGATGGCCTGTTGTTCTGCGCGCACTCCAACTACCCGGAGCAGCCGGCGCAGAGTTCGGTGGAAGTTTGGCAGACGGCTGACCTGCAGCACCGGCAGACGATCGATCTCTCGCATGAACCGGGTTCGCTCACCTGGTTCGACCGCCGTGGCGCGTTCTGGTACGCCTGCTTCGCCGAGTATGCCAAAACGGGGGATCCGGCGAACACGCGGCTGGTGCAGCTCGACAAGGATTGGCGCCGCCTCGCCGAATTGCGGTTCCCGCGCGAGGCGGTGGTGCGGTTTGGCGCCAGCAGCGCCTCCGGTGGCGGCTTCGGGCCGGCCGGCTACCTCTATTTCAGCGGTCACGACGCCCGCGAGTTGTACCTGGTGGATCTGCCCGAAAACGCCACCGCTCCAGTCTGGCTTGGCGCCTTGCCGGTCAGCGCCCCCGGTCAGGCCTTCGCCTGGGATCCTACGGCACCTGGCCAGGTGTTCGCCATTGAGCGCAAGACGCGCGAGGTCATCCTCGGGCGGGTGACCGGTCCTTGATCTGCCTCAGGCTCGGGAGGATTCGGTGCGATGCACGACGCAGCGAAAGGCCCCGCCAGCACCCTCCGGATCAAGCAGCGCGGACGGCTGCTGTTTGGGCGGCAGTCGGCGGGCAAGGAAGTCGCCCAGCGTACTGAACTCCGTCTCCTGCCAGCCCAGACTGCCGGCCCAGCGTTGCAGGTCGGTGAAGTTGATGTCGGCGGTGATGTCCTGTCGCCCGGGATTGGCATAGACCTCCGCGCCTTCGAGCCTTTGATGCAGCAGGTAGGCCCGCAGCGTGCCGCGCGGGCGACGCCGGTACAGTTCCGGGAAGGGGGCGCCGTAATCGACCGTCAGCATGGAGCCGCGTCGCCAGTGCGGTGCCCAGCCGCGCAACCAGTCGCGCACGCTGCGGTGCAGTTCGACGCGTTGACCCTCGCGTGCCTGCCAGGGGCCAAGGGCGCTGAAATCGGCGCGTTCGTGCTCCGGCCAAGCCAGCTCAACGAGGCTTTCGCCGCCATCGGGCCGCACGTGCACTTCCTGCCACACGTCGTGCCGTCGTTCGAGCAGGTGGGCAGGGAAGGCGTCGAGCAGTTCGTTGTGGTAGATCAGCGCCTCACCACCTGTCGCTGCCAGGGCCTCTTCAAGCCGTTCGTGCCAGACCACGGAGGAACCCAGCCGGGTGCGCTGAACGTCGCGCAGCACGGGCGAAGACTCCACAATGTGCCAGCGCCAGCGCAGGCGTCGCCAGAGACCGGCGGCACGGCGCACATCGGCCATGAGCGAGCCGTCGCCGGCACCGACCTCGATGACCTGGTGAAGGCCGGCATGGGTGCGAGCTTCGCCTGCAAGCCAGTTTGCCACGGCCCTGCCAAAAGCCGGGAAGAGGGTGGCGGCGGTGGCGAAGTCGCCGCGTGCGCCGACAGTACGGATGCGCCGGGTGTAATAACCGTGCTTTGGGTCGTGCAGGGCGCGCGCCATGAAGTCGGCGAACGACACAGCCTGCTGCGGAACCGGCGGGTTCACTGCTGGGCCTGCAGTTCCTCCATCGCCCACTTGTCCCAGGCGGCCCAGTCGTTGCCAAAATCCTCGCCGGCGAGAATGGTCAGCACATCGCGCACCTCCTGGCTCTGTGGATGCTGGGGGTTTTTCAGGAGGTTCATGAACAGCGGCATCTGCAGCTCGCGATTGCGGTTCATGAGGTCGGAGAAAAGCACGTCGAGCACATCCGGATTGGTCTTGGGATCGACCAGGAAACCGGCAATGAGGCCATAGTCCTCGTCGCTGGTCAGGTTGACCAAGTGCTGGCTGGCGTTGACCTGCGCCTCGCCGTTGGTCTTCTTGACAAGTTCATGGAGGTCGCGCGCCATGTCCGGGATGTCCTTCTCCGAGCGCAGGATCTCGTCGATGAGGGCGTCGCCCTCCTCGGCCGTCATCAAGCGCTGGCCGACTTCCCCGGCCTTGGGGGTGGCGGGTGCGGTCGGCTGCGGGGTGTTGAGCAGATTCGGCTCGGTGCGCGAGCCGGGGCGCTCCGCGGTTTTCGGCGTGGGCGGCGGAGTGGTGGGTTCGCGGCCGGCGTACTGCCAGCCGAAGTACAGCGCGGCGACCAGGCCGGCGACGGCCATTAGCAGGAGAACCTTGTTTTTACCGCTGGATTCTTGGCTCATGGGATGTGGGACAAAATGACGGCCGGGACGTGTTCAAACAAGCGGCAATTTTGCCACTCAAGGACGCAGTTCCTCGCCGCTGACGGAGCTGGAGATCTTCATCTCCTCGCGGTGCAGGGTGGGATCGCTGCGGAAGGTCAGGCGTGCCTGGTACTTGCGCTCAAGATCGACGAGCAGTTCGCCGTCCTCGGTTTTCAGACGCTGCATGACGTCGGGATGGACGACAACGATGAGGTTCTTGTGCTCTTCGCGACCGGTGCCGAGGATGGCCGAGAGGCGGCGCTGCAGCTCGACGCTCATGGTCGTGGTGGTCTTCACCTGGCCGTGGCCCTTGCAGTAGGGGCAGGGCTCGTACAGGGCGCTGCTGAGCGATTCGTGCAGGCGCTGGCGGGTCATCTCCATGAGGCCGAACTGGCTGATCGGCAGCACCTGGGTCTTGGCCTTGTCGCGCTTCAGGTGATCGAGCATCGACTTGTACACCGCCTGCTGGTCCTTGCGGTGCTTCATGTCGATGAAGTCGACCACGATCAGGCCGCCCATGTTGCGCAGGCGCAACTGGCGGGCGACCTCCTGGCCCGCTTCCAGGTTGGTTTCGAGGATGAGCTTGTCGACGTCCTTCGAGCCCTTGTTGCGACCGGTGTTGACGTCAATCGAGACGAGGGCCTCGGTCTGGTCGATGACGATGTAGCCGCCGCAAGGCAGCCACACCTGACGGTAGAAGGCGTTGTCGATCTGCTTCTGGATGCCGTAGTGTTCGAACAGCGCGGTCTGGCCCTGGTAAAGGCTGATGCGGTTCTTGGCGCGGCGCGAGATTTGCGCGGCCATCTGCTGCATGCGCTCGACGGTCGCCGGGTCGTCGCAGGCGACCTCGTCGATCTCGTCGGTGAGGAAGTCGCGCACCGTGCGCTCGATCAGTTCGGGTTCCTGGAAGCAGCAGACCGGCGCCTTTTTGCCGTCGCGGATGGCGACGATGTCGTTCCACTGCTCGATGAGCAGGCTGAGGTCGCGGATGATGTGGCGGTCGCGCTTGCCGGAGGCTTCCGTGCGCATGATCAGGCCCATGCCCTCGGGCAGGTTGACCTTTTCAACGATGCGGCGCAGACGGGCGCGCTCCTTCGGGTCCTCGACCTTGCGCGAGATGCCGAACTGGTCGTTCTGGGGCATGAGCACGAGCAGGCGGCCGGCAAGGGAGATGTTGGTGGTGACGCGCGGGCCCTTGTTGCCGATGGGACCCTTGGTGACCTGCACCATGATTTCCGAGCCGACCGGGTAGAGCGAGGGGATGTCCTTGGCCTCGATGCGCTTGCCCTTCTTTTTGTTGCCGCCGCGGGTGACTTCTTCCATGCCCTGGTTGGAGAGCGCTTCCGGGATGGCGTCCCAGAAGTGCAGGAAGGCGTTTTTGTCGAGGCCGATGTCGATGAACATGGCCTTCAGGCCCTGCTCGATGTTCTTGACGCGGCCCTTGTAGATCGAGCCGACGATGGTGCTCGTGCCGGTGCGCTCGATGGTGTACTCCTCAAGCACACCGTTGTCGAGCAGGGCGACCCGGTTCTCGAGTTTTTCGCAGTTGATGACCAGGCGGGTGCCCTGGCGGATGTCTTTTTTTCCGGTGATGAATTCCTTGATTCGTTGGACGATTCCAAGTGGCATAAGAGTGGGTGGTTAGGTTGAAAAGAGGTTATTGACGGAAGAGTCGGCGGAAGAAACCGCCTGGGGCCGGGGCGGGTTCGGCGGCGGGCGGCGGCTGGCCCTGGCCGTTTTGAAACATCGGGGCTCGGCGCACCGGCACGGCCTTCGGCACCGTGCGACTGTTGCGCACGCCGGCGCTGCCGGCGCGGTCGGCCTCGCGACGAATGCTCGGGGCAGCGGCGCGGTCGCGCGGCGCGGTGTCGGTCGCCTCACGTTCGGGTTCGGTGCCGACGTCGCCATCCTCCTCCTGGCCGAGGCCGGCGAGCAGGATGGGGGAATCCTCGTAGCTGACGACCTCGATCTTGTTGAAGTCACCCTTGACCTCCGGGATCGGTTCGGGTTTGATTTCGTAACCGTTGTCGAGCGCGAGCGCCTGCTCGAGCACGCGGTGGGCCACGGGCGCCGCACAACCGCCGCCGGACTTGCCGCCCTGGACCAGGATGCAGACAGCGAACTTCGCGTTCACATACGGGGCGAAGCTGATGAAGAGGGTGTGGTTGTCCTCGACGCGGACGTTCTTCTCGTTGCGCCGCCAGTTCTGCGCCGTGCCGGTCTTGCCGGCCACCTCGACGCCGGAGATGCGGGCGCCGCGCGC
Source organism: Verrucomicrobiota bacterium (assembly GCA_023428335.1). GTDB lineage: Bacteria > Verrucomicrobiota > Verrucomicrobiia > Verrucomicrobiales > Verrucomicrobiaceae > Prosthecobacter. The sequence continues at coordinate 9,028 of JAEYYS010000444.1, forward strand.
AGTGCCGCCCTGGGCGTTGACCACCTTCCACATGCCGTTGCGCACGGTCTCGAGATCCTTGTCGGAGAAGTGTTCCAGCAGGTCGGCGCGCAGTTCCGGCTGCTTTTCCAGCACGAGCTGGTCGCCATCCATGACCTTCTTCAGCAGGTGCGGCTTGTAGGATTTGCCGGCGGCGACGGCGGCGGTGACGCTGGCCATCTGCAGCGGCGAGGCGAGCACGCTGCCCTGGCCAATCGAGACGTTGGCGGTGTGGCCGTTGCTCCAGCGCTCGTTCGGGCTGGCCTGGCGCAGCCAGTCGGGGTTCGGCAGGATGCCGGGGTCATCCTCCTCAAGCTCGATGCCGGTGCGCTGGCCGAGGCCGAGCATGGCGCCGACACGGGTGATGCTGTCGACCCCGGCGGTGTTGCCGTACTGGTAGAAGAAGCAGTTGCAGGAGCGCATGAGGGCGTCGCTCAGGTCGAGCGAGCCGTGCGAGCCGCCGCTCTGGCGCTTGATCCAGCACTGCATGGCCTTGCTGCCGTAGGTGACGCTGCCGGCGCAGTTGTAGCGGTGGTTCTGAATGCCGGCGATGCAGCCGGCGAGGGCGATTGGCACCTTGTAGGTCGAGCCGGGCACGAAGCTGCGGATCGAGCGGTTGAGCAGGGGCCACGTCTTGTCGTTCTTCGTCAGGGCATCCCAATCGGACTGCTTGATGCTCGGGATGAAGCGGTTCGGGTTGTAATTGGGCACCGAGGCCATGGCCAGCACCTCGCCGCTCTGCGGTTGGATCACGACCACCGATCCGCGGCCGATCTTGCCGTCGAGCAGGGCTCGCTCGGCAATGAACTGGATGCGGGCGTCGAGGGTCAGGTAAACATCGTCGCCCTTGCGAGGCTCCTCGTAGCTGACTTCGCCGACCGGGCGGCCACGCTCGTTGAGCTGCATGGTGCGCACGCCGGGCTTGCCGCGCAGGTGGCTGTCGAAACTTTTCTCGACACCGGCGCCGCCGAACTCATCGGGCATGTAGTAATCCCAGCCCTTGCGTTCCTCGACCGAGACGCGCTGGTCGTCAGGCATGCGCACGTAGCCGAGCAGGTGGCAGGCGAGGGCGCCATAGGGGTAGATGCGGGTGCCGCGGGCGGCGACGGTGACACCGGGCAGGCCGAGGTTGTGCTCGGCGAACTGGCTGAACTCGGCAAAGCTGAGATTGTCGCGATACACCCAGGGAATGGCGCCGCCGAAGCTGCGGTAATGGACGCGCAGGGAATCGGAGTTGTAGGGGGTGGCCAGGCCCATCTCGTTGAGGCGGGTGATGATGAGTTCCTGGAACATCGTCACGATGTCCGGCTCCAGGCGCCGGCGCGGCAGGCCGCGGTCGAGGAACTCGAAGGCCACCGTCGGCACCTCCATCTTCTTGATGCGGCACTGGCGCACGTACTCGTCGTAGACCTCGCGCAGGTTGACCTGCACCTCGAAGCTGGCCTTGTTGCTGGCAAGCACAAGACCGTTGCGGTCCTTGATCTCGCCGCGCACGCCGGGGATGCGCGCGCGCTGTAGGCGTGCCTCCGGCACCTTGACGACAAATTCCGCATGGCGGTCGATCTGCAGCGACCAGAGCCGGTACACAAGCAGTCCGAACCCGCACAGCATGGCGAGGGTGAGAAGGTGCAGCCGGAAGCGGTATTTAACGACCATCGAAGGAGAGTCTGAGGCCCTCGTACTTGATCTCGTAGCGGGACAGGCCGGCGAGCATGTACAGGAGCAGGAAGAGCAGGGGGGCGGCGAGCATGGCGAGCAGGGCCGCAGTGACAATTTTGGTCCAGATGACGGGCGGGAAGTAGAAGCTGCCGCGGCCGAGGGTGAGGACAAGGTATTCGGCGAGCAGCCAGAGCGAGGTGGTGAAGCCAACCATCACCACCGGCAGTTCAAGGCGGCCGCGCTTGAACAGCGGTCGCACGCCCTGCAGGAACATACCGAGCACGCCGAACAAAAAGAACGAAATGCCGAGGCCAAAGCCGGTGGTGGAGAGTTCGTCGGTGCCGGTCATCAGCGATTGCGCGGCCTGGCTGGCGGCGCCGGCCGGCATGTGGCGCGCGTCCCAGAGGGTGCCGGCGACGAAGGCCAGCAGGATCATCACCGGGAAGGGCACGGCGACCGAGGCGGCGAAGAAGAAGACCGGCGGCAGGAACAGGGTGGCGTAATGCGCCATCGGGATGCCCGGGATGAACTCCTGCACCACGAAGGTGACGAGCAACAGCAGGAGGGTGACGGGATAGAAAAGCATGACCTTTCTACGGCTCGGTTTCGGGCTGCATTTCCACCACGAAGACATGCTCCAGCGTCGAGAAATCGGCGGCTGGTTCGACGACGGCAACGCCGAAAAGCTCGCGGTTTTCGAAGCGCTTGACCCGGCCGATCAGCAGGCCGGGCGGGAAGACGCCGCCCTCGCCGGTGGAGAAGACGTTGGCGCCGGGGGTGATGAGGGCATTCTTGCTAAGGAACTGCAGGCGCAGGTCGGGGCGCAGGTCGAAGCCGCCGCGTTCGCCGGCGACGATGCCCTGCTCGAGGGTGCCGTCGACGCGTGCCGAGACGCGGCAGGTCTCGTCGGTGAGCAGGATGACCTCGGCCAGATGCGGGGCGAGCTTGCCGGTCTTGCCGATCAGGCCCGAGGCGCTGATCACGGGGCTGTCGGTGGCGAGGCCGTCGAGCGATCCCTTGTCGATGATCATCGTGTTCCACCAGGTGCTGGAGACGCGCTTGACGACGCGTGCGGCGGTCATCTTGAAGGGGCTGCTCTGCTTGAAGCCGATGAGGCCGCGCAGTTTGTTCGACTCCTCCTGCAGCTGGGCGTACTTTTGCGAGACGATGCGCAGGCGCTCGACCTCGAGCAGCAGGCGTTCGTTCTCGCGCTTGAGTTCGCGCGGATCACCGGCTGGAGCGGCGATCTCGGAGAGGCCGTCCTCGACCGCGCCGCTGGCGTGGATGAAGGGCGACAGCACCGCCATGACCCGGTCCTGGACGCTGCGTGTCACGGGCGTGTCCAGCGTGAACATCGCCAGGACGCCCGCGAGAAACAGGAACAGCGCCAGTAGGTTCAGTTTGTTCATGGCAGGTTGCCGGATGGCCGGCGGGCCGCGCGGGGCATGGGAGGACTGCGTCGGCGCCGGCCGCGACTCAGACTTCCGTCGTGCTCACCTTGCGCAGGAACTCCAGCTCGCTGAGCACGCGCCCGGTGCCCTCACCGACGGCGCTGAGCGGATCCTCGGCGACGTGAACCGGCAGCGCGGTTTCCTCCTGCAGCAGCTTGTCGAGGCCGCGCAGCAGGGCGCCGCCGCCGGCGAGCATGATGCCGCGGTCGACCAAGTCGGCGGAGAGTTCCGGCGGGCAGCGCTCGAGGGTGGTGCGCACGGCGTCGATGATCGCGTTGAGCGGTTCCAGCATCGCCTCGCGCACTTCCTGGCTGGTGATGGTGATCGTCTTCGGCAGACCGGCGACCATGTCGCGGCCCTTGACCTCCATCGTCGTCTCCTTGCCAAGCGGGAAGGCCGAGCCGATGCGCAGCTTGATCTCTTCCGCGGTGCGCTCGCCAATCATCAGATTGTAGGCGGGCGTCATGTAGT
>JAEYYS010000472.1 GCA_023428335.1 Verrucomicrobiota bacterium
CTCCGGCACCTGCATGCCCTTGGGCACGAGCGCGCCGGCGGCGACGATGCTGCGCGCACCAATGACGGCACCGTCGAGCAGGATCGCGCCCATGCCTACGAGCACCTCGTCGCCCACCGTACAGGCATGCACGACCGCGCGGTGGCCGACGCTGACACGCTCGCCGAGCACGCAGGCACAATCGTCGCTGACATGCAGCACCGAGCCGTCCTGGACATTGCTCTGCGCGCCCACCTCGATGCGGTTGATGTCGGCGCGCAGCACGCTGCCAAACCACAGGCTGGCCTGCTCGCCGAGTCGGGCGTCGCCGATCAGCACGGCGCCTGCAGCGACGTAGGCCGTGGCGGGCACAAAAGGGTGCACTTGGTCAAGCAAAAATCGCTTCAGCGGTGGGGGATTCATGACAGAATTCTTTTTGCGGGTGCGCCGGGGTTTTTATGTTTGACGGGCCAGGGGGCTGGCGTCTTAATCGCCCACTGATTCCGCACTATTTTCCCGCGGAAAAGCAGAAACATCCATCCCGACATCCTTATGAACAAAGCAGAACTCACGGAACTGGTGCAAAAGGCCCTCGGCGCCGAAACTTCCAAGCGCGCCGCGGCCGACGCCCTTGAGGCGGTGCTCTCCTCGATCGCCAAAGGCATCAAGAAGGACGGCTCGGTCCAGCTGATCGGTTTCGGCACCTTCAAGGTCGCCAAGCGCGCCGCCCGCACCGGCCGCAATCCGAAGACTGGCGAATCCATGAAAATCAAGGCTTCCAAGAGCGTCCGCTTTGCGCCTTCCAGCACCCTCAAGGGCTCGCTGTAAGACCCTTTCCCGACAAAAAACCCCGCGCCCTGACGGACGCGGGGTTTTTCGTTTTCAGATTCTCGCTCAAGCCAGGGCCGGCTCGTCGACGCGTCCACCCTTCATGCGGCCGCGGAACTCGGTCGGCGACTCGCTGGCGATGCGGCGGAAGCTGCGGTTGAAGTGCGACAGACTCTGGAAGCCGACGTCGTAGGCGACCTCGGTGATGCGGGCGGCCGGCTTCATCAGCATGCGCTTGGCCTTCTCAACGCGGGCGCGGTTGACGAAGTCGGTGAAGGTCAGGCCGGTGGCGCGCTTGAACACCTTGCAGAAGTGGAAGGGGCTGACATTGACCGCCTTCGCCACGGCCTCCAGCGTCATCGGCTCGGCCAGGTGGGCGTGGATGAAGATCTTGGCGTTGCGCACCGCCTCGGGCTCATGGGTGGCATGGGCAAAGAGCAGGCGGTGGGCGCCTTCGCCGAGCTGGATGGCGAACGAGCGCAGCAGGCAGAGGGCTGCCTCGTAGCGGGCGGGGTCCATCACCGGCACCTGCTCAAAGTGCACGCGGGCCGAGCGGATTTCAGCGGGGGTGCGGTCATCGTCAAGCAGGGCACTGGCCAGCGGTGCAAAGGTGCTGGCATTGGCCGGCTCCAGGCGGACGTGGCCGGTTTCGAGCAGGGCGACCGGATTTTTGCCGACCTTGACGGGGATCAGGCTGTGGACGACGCCGGCCACGCCCTTGCGGGTGAGCAGGTGTTCGACATGCTCCTCGTCGCCGAGGGCGCGCAGGGAGAGCGGCAGGCCGGTCAGGATGTGGAAGGCCTGCTGATAGTGGCGAAACAGGTCGCTGTCGGCCAGGTTGTCGATGAAGCGCTGGCGGGCTTGGTGCGAATTGGTGGTGGGGCTCATGGCGGTTCGTTGGATTGGGTGACGGACCGAGGCTAGTCCGCCGCCGCCGTTCCGGCTATTGGTGCCGGCTACGGCACAAGCCATGATGAGCCGCCGCAATTGCGGCATAGTGGAAACCATTACCTCCCTTGGCCGCCCCTGGCTCAGACGCCGGCGCGACTCTCCACCCACTGCACCGCGTAGCGCACCAGCGCGGCGCCATCGCCAACCCCGAGCTTCTCCTTGATGTGGGCGCGGTGGGCCTCGACCGTGCGCGCGCTGATGCACAGTCGCTCGGCAATGTTCTTGGTGGCGACACCGCGGCCGATCATCTCCAACACCTCAAGCTCGCGGTCGCTCAGTGTCTCGACGCCGCTGGCGGCGCTGCGCGCGCGCTGGCCGGTGACCTGCTCGAGCATGCGGCTGGCCATGCTGTCGCTGACATAGATGCCGCCGGACAACACCTTGCGGGCGGCGTTGATCAGGTGATCGGCGGCCGCCTCCTTCATGATGTAACCACGGGCGCCGGCGCGCAGGGCGCGCTCGCCATACATGGCCTCATCGTGCATCGACAGCACCAAACAAAGGGTGCCCGGGTGCTGGGCCTGGATGTCCTTGAGCAGTTCCAACCCGTTCTTGTCCGGCAGGGTCAAATCGATCACCACCAGATCCGGCTTCAAGCGGCCGGCGAGTTCAAGCCCTTCGCGCGCGCTGCCGGCCTCGCCGCAGACATCGAGTCCCGGCTCGGCGCGAATCAACTGCGCCAGGCCGTGGCGCATGATCGGATGGTCATCCACCAGCAGCAACCGTTTCACGGCTTCCTGGCGCTGGCCTGTTGCGGGGTCGGGACGGGAACGCGACATTGCACCACGGTGCCGCCGAACTCGTCGGCTTCAACTGAAAGCGTGCCGCCAAGCATGCGCGCACGGTGGGTCATGGTCAGCAGGCCCATGCCGGTGCGCTTGCCGGTGACGTTGTCCGGAATGCCCTGGCCATTGTCGCGGATGGTCAGCAGCACGTGCTGATCCTCCTCGGCGAGCTGGATTTCGATGCGCCCGGCCTGGCTGTGCTTGATGGCATTGGCCACGGCCTCCTGGGCAATGCGGAACAGCTGGGTCGCCATCTTGTTGTCCGGCATGTCCACCGGCCGCTCGCAGCGGAACGGGCAACTGACGCGGAAGATGCGCTCGGTGCCCTGGGCCAGCTCCTTGAGCGCCTCCATCAGGCCGACCGAATCCAGCACCACGGGCATCAGGCCGCGCGACATCTCGCGGGCGCGCACGTTCGCCTGGGTGACCAGGCGGACAATTTCGTCGAGGTTGGCGGCCTCGCGGTTGCCGCTGCGCGCGAGCTGCTGATGGGCGACCTTCGCCAGGCAGCCGATGGCGGCGAGCTGCTGGCAGAGGTCGTCGTGAATGTCCTGGCCGATGCGGTGCTGCTCCTCCTCGCTGATCTGCAGGATTTTTTCCTCCAACTGCTTGCGCTCGGTGAGGTCGCGGATGATGCCAGTGAAGACCCGGCGGCCGTCCGGCAGGTGCGCCTCGCCGACGGAGAGGTCGATCGGAAAAATGGTGCCGTCCTTGCGCTGGCCAACCACCTCGCGACCGATGCCGATGATCTTCCTGGAACCCGTGCGCAGGTAGGCGCCGACGTAGCCGTCGTGGCGGGCGCGATACGGCTGCGGCATGAGGATCTTGATGTTCTGGCCGACCAATTCCTCGCGCGTGTAGCCGAAGATGCGCTCGGTGGCGCTGTTGACGGTTTCGATGATCGACTGCTCGTTCATCGTGATGATGGCGTTGACCGCCGTCTCGAGGACCGCGCGGCTGCGCTTTTCCGAGGCCTCCAGGGCCGCGCGCGCGGCGCGCAACTCGGTGACGTCGCGGCCGATGCAGAGGATGCCGGTGATGTTGCCGGCCGCATCCTTGAGATCCGAATGAAACCAGTCGACCAGTCGCGATGGCCCGTCCTGAACGAGCAGCGGCTTGACGTGGCTCTCCTTGCGCTCGGTGCCGATGCCACCGCGGCACATGCGCCGCGCCGCCTGCCAGTGCTCCTCGGGAATGAAGGTCTCCACCCAGTCGCGCCCGGCCACCTCCTCGGTGCGGCGCCCCGACAGCTTCTCCAGCCCGCGACTCATCCACTGGATGCGCCCCTCGACATCAAGGCCGATGACCAGCATGCCCGCGTGGTCCACGAGGCTCTGGATGAGGTCCGGGTCGGAGGTCGGCAGCATGGGGCGGGCACCCTCAGCTAGCGCCTCCGGGCCCGCCTTGTCACGACCACCGCCCCCCGCCCGTGGGGGCGGCAAACCGCCGGCGGCGGCTTCGCGGAGTTGGGGGTCCGGCATCATGGGCTCAGTCGTCGCCCTCCGGCAGGACGTTGGGTTTGACCGCCAGGATCGAGCAGGTCGCGTGGGCGACGATCTTCTCCGCGGTGGTGCCGATGAGCAGTTCGCGCAGACCGCTCTTGCCGCGCGTGCCGAGCACGACCATGTCGGCCTGCGTCTCGGTGACGTGATCGAGGATGGCCTCGCGGATGTTGACCCGCTCCTTGACCAGGCGGGTCACCGTCACGCCGGGCTCGGCGGCCTGCAGGGGTTCAACAAACTTGTCGAGCTCGGTCTGCCACATCTGCAGGCCCTGCTCATCCATCGTCGAGGCGATCGGCGCGGCCAGGCCGCCGTAGTCGAGCGACATCGCCAGGGCCGACTGATACACGTGCAGGCAGTCGAGCGTGGCACCGTCCTGGGCGGCGATCCGCAGGGCGTGACTGACCGCGCGCGCCGAATTTTCCGAGAGATCGACGCAGGCAACCAGGTGCTTGAAGGGTCCCTGGGCGTCCTCGCGCACCAGCAGCACGTCGACCGGCGCCTTGCGCACGCAGCGCGCGGCGATGACGCCGACACGGTGCGGTTCGTTGCGCGAACCGCGCGCGCCCATGACCAGCAGGTCGGCCTCATGCACGCGGCAGGCCTCGGCCAGTTCGTAAAAGGCGTTGCCGATGCGCACCTCGACCTCGACGTGCGGGGTGCCCAGATCGGAGTCATCGACAAACTTGCGCAGGCGCGCCTCCCATTCAGCGCGGACGCTGGCTTGATCGGTGGACAGCGCGCGCTTCAGCTCGCTGACCAGGAATTCGTCCATGACGTGCACGGCGGTGATTGCCGCGCCGGTGTGCCGGCCCAGGCGAACGGCCTCGCGCAGCGCGTTGCGGCAGGAGGGCGTGAAGTCGATGGCGGCGATGAGGCGTTGGTACGGTTTCATGGCATGGTTTGGGTTGAGGATAAAACCCTGACTGCAAAACCGCCCCGCGTCACTTGCTTTGTTCTGGGCCGGACTTGCGCCGCGAAAACCAGCACACCCGGCACGTATTGGCTTCATGCCTCCCGCTCCCCGCACCAGCCGCCGCCGCTTCCTCCAGTCCGCCTTCCCCCTGATCCTGCCTGCCGCCACCCTCGGTCGCGCCGGCGCCACCGCCCCCAACAGCCGCGTGCGCCTGGCCGGCAT
>JAEYYS010000502.1 GCA_023428335.1 Verrucomicrobiota bacterium
GGTTAACTCCGCGCCATGGTTTTCCCTCTCCGCTCCCCCCGCGATACCGTCGGCGGCATCATGGTCTTCGGGCGCATCCTCGACAAGATTCGCCTGCACGCCCGCGGCGCGCTGCCGGAAGGCTACCACCTCGGCGTCATCGCCGGCAAACGCACCTTTGACGACCGCGTCTGCCGCCTGCTCGGCGTCGACTTCGAGGCGCTCAGCCGCCGCGTCGCCGAGGGCGGCAGCGATGAGGAAATCCTGGAGTGGTGCTTCCAGCACGGCCGCCGGCCCGACGCCGAACAGATCGAGCTATTCAACGGCTTCATGATGAAACGTGGCTGGCGCGATGCCGCCAGCGAGGGCCTGGTGCAGCAGCGCCGCGAGGCCGGTCTCGGCCACCGGGAAGACCTGGTGACCTTCTTCGACCTCATGGACACCGAGGAAGGCCGCGCCCCCTGAGCGCCCCCGCCCCGGACCGCCACGCCCCATGGAACCCTACCTCGTCATCAGTCTGCTGGCCTGCGCCCTGGCGCTGTTCGCCTCGGAGAAAATCTCCGTCGATCTGGTCACGCTCGGCCTGCTCTCAACCCTGGTGCTGACCGGCATCCTCAGCGTCGAGGAAGCCTTCGCCGGCTACGGCCGCGAAGTCATCGTCATGCTCGGTTCCATCTTTGTGGTCGGCGCCGCCCTGCGCGAAACCGGGGTGCTCGACACCCTCGGCCACCTGCTCGCGCGCATCAGCGGCGGCAGCGTCGGCCGCCTGCAGGCGGGCCTGCTCTTGGGTGCCGGCAGTATCTCCGCCTTCATGAACAACACGACGGTCGTGGCCATGTTCCTCGGCCCGGTCATCGGTCTGGCGCGGCGCCTGAACCTGTCGCCCTCGCGCCTGCTCATGCCACTGGCCTACGCCTCGATCCTCGGCGGCACCTGCACCCTCATCGGCACCTCCACCAACGTCGCCGTCAGCGGCGCCTTCAAGGACGCCAACCTGGCCGAGGTCGGCATGTTCGAAACCGCCCGCGTCGGCCTGCCGATCTGCCTGGCCGGCTTCGCCTACCTGCTGCTCTTCGGCCGCAAACTCATCCCCGTGCGCGACCGCGCCGGCGAGGAGGAGGGCACAACCAACTTCCGCGAGTACTTCTCCGAAGTCGTCATCCTGCCGGAGTCGCCGATGATCGGCCAGGAGGTCTTCAAATCCGACTTCTCGGTGCTCGGCTTCATGGTGCTGCAGCTCATGCGCCGCAACGAGGAGATCGATGTCGGCGCCCACACCCGCTTCGAGGAGGGCGACATCGTCCGCGTCGCCGGCAAGGTCGAGAACCTCATCCGCATCAAGAAGATCGAGGGCCTCGACATCCTCGAAGACGTCTCCCTGCGCAACTCGGGCGTCGACATGAGCGGCGCCAGCGTTGCCGAAGTCGTGCTCACCCCTCGCTCCAGTCTGATCGGCCGCACCCTGCGCAGCAGCAACTTCCGCCGCCGCTCCGGCCTGTCCGTGCTCGCCCTGCGCCGCGGCGACCAGTCGATCCGCGACCACCTCGGCGACGTCACCCTGGAACCCGGCGACCTGCTGCTCGTGCAGGGACCGCTGGAGCGCCTGCGCGGCTTCGAGGAGAACTCCGAAATGGTGGTCATCGGCGAGCACGCCTTCACCCCCGGCGCCCGCAAGCGCGGCATTGCCCTGCTCGCCGGCTTCATCGTCGCCGTCGTCGCCAGTTCCTTCGAACTGCTGCCGCCGGCCATTGCCTTCCTGCTGGTCGCCCTGCTGGCGCTGGCCACGCGCTGCCTGACCCTGGAGGCCGCCTACGAGAACATCGACTGGCGCCTGCTCATCCTCATCGGTGGCATGACCGCCTTCGGCACCGCCATGGCAAAGTCCGGGGCGGCGCGCATGCTCGCCGACCTGCTCACCGGCCAACTCGCCGCCTACGGCCCGCAGGCAGTGCTGGCGGGTTTCTGCGTGCTGACGGTCTTTCTCACCCAGGGCCTGTCCAATGCGGCCGCCGCCCTCGTGGTGCTGCCCATCGCCCTCGAATCCGCATCCGCACTCGAGGTCGATCCGCGTGCCTTCGGCATGGGCGTCATGCTCAGCGCCAGCATCTCGGTGCTCACCCCCTTCGAACCCAGCTGCATCCTCGTCTACGGCCCCGGCAAATACCGCTTCGCCGATTTCATCAAGGTGGGCAGCGGGCTCGTCGCCTGCTCCCTCGTTCTCATCGTCACCCTGGTGCCGGTGTTCTGGCCCCTGCGCCTGCCCTGAGGCCGGTCAGGCGCGCTTCTTCAGCAGGATGCGCTTGAAGCGCGCCTCGCCGTCGAGGCTGACGCTCATCACCTGCGGATCCTCGGCAAAAACCTGGTGGACCAGCCGGCGGTAGTAACTGTTCATCGGCTCGGTCGTCTGCGACTGGCCGCTCGAGCGCACCCGCTCGCCCAGTTCACGCGCGTGCTCGACCATCCGGTCCTCCTTCATGCTGCGGAAGTACTCAATGTCGACCCGCACCCGCGGCGCACCCGGCAGGTGCTTCTGCAGGATGCGGTTCACCAGGTACTGGATGTCTTCCAGAGTGGCACCGCGGCGGCCGATGAGCCGATCCGCATCCTCGGTGTGCAACTGCAGGGTCGGGCCCTCGGGGCCATCGGTCTCCTCAATGCGGACCGCAAAGCCCAGGTAGCCGAGCATGGTGTCAACGATGTGGCGGGCGTGGGTCAGGGCATTCATGGCGCGTGTCGGGAGGACCCACGTTAAAAAGGCCCGCCCACAATCTCAACGAAAACCGTGCCACCGCACGCGAAGATCGCGGCGGGCCAACGGCATGTGGCCGCGGCTTCAGCCGCAGGAGGAGCGCGAGTGTGTCGAAGCGCCCTCGCTTTGAGAGGCACCCTGAGCCGGGAGGAATGCCCCAGAAACTAGCCCCCGAGCTTCGGCGGCTTGTGGCCCTTCTTCTTGTCCTTGTTGCCCGGGTTCATCGGGTTGAAGAAGGGGTTCTGCGGCGCCGGGCCCTTGGGCAGGCGCTCGACCTTCTCCAGCACCGGATCCTTCATGTACATGCGCATGATCCAGCTCTGGAAGATCGCGAAGACGTTCTGGGTCGACCAGTAGAGCGACAGCGCCGCGGCGAAGTTGTAGCAGATGAACAGGAAGAAGAAGGGCATGATGGCGAACATCATTTTCTGGGTCTTGTCGACCGTCGCCGGCTGCGGCGTCAGCTTCATCTGCAGGATCATCGTCAGGCCCATGATCAGCGGCAGCGGGTTGATGTCGAAATCGTTGCCCATCAGCGGCAGTTGGAAGGGGAAGACCAGGGTGTGGACGGTGTCGGCGATCGACAGGTCCTTCACCCACAGGAAGGGCTGGCCGCGCAGTTCGGCGGCGTTCTGCAGGACGCTGTAGAAGGCGAAGAAGATGGGGATCTGCAGCAGCATCGGCAGGCAGCCGCCGAGCGGGTTGACGCCGTAGTCCTTGTACAGCTTCATCACCTCCATCTGCTGCTTCTGCGGCTCATCCTTGAACTTCTCCTGCAGTTCCTTCATTTTCGGCGCCAGCAGGGCCATGCGCTTCATCGAATACTGGGCCTTCGACTGCAGCGGCCAGAGCAGGGTGCGGATGACGATGGTCAGCAGGATGATGGCGATGCCCCAGTTGCCGCTCAGGTCGTGCATCCAGCGCATGACGTTGGTCAGCCCCTTGCTGATCAGGCCGAACATGCCGTAGAACATGATGAACTCGCGCTGGCCGCCGAGTTCCTTGAGCCGGTGGTACTCCTTCGGCCCCATGTAGATCTCGTACTCCTCGGCCTGGCTGGCCCCGGGGGCCAGTTCAACCGGCGGCAGGCTGACCGCGGCCTGCATGGCCCAGTCCGTGCGACCGGCCTCCTCGTCCTTGTACTTGTCGTTCGAGTGATCGACCAGGAAACGCGAGGCCCAAATCTTGCCCATCTTTTCCGGCCGGCCTTCGCGACTGACCATCGTCGCGTAGAACCGGCTCATGACACCGGCGTAGCGCAGGCGCGCGTGGCTGGCCCGGTACTCGGTCTTCTCATTCGAGAACATGCCGCCGCCGAACCAATTGGCGTCCTTGTGGTCGGCGTCGCCCCCGTCGTTCCAAAACACGCTTGGCTTCAGCGGTTCATCGGGTGCCATCGAGGCGGCCGTGCCGGCGAAGAGGTGGTACTCCTCCGAACGATGCGCCGCGGTGCCGGTGTTGGTCAGGGTGACCGTCAAACGCAGCAGGTGCGGGTCGGCGGCCTTGTCGGTGCCGAAGGCATACGCCTTGCGCACCGCAATGCCATCGGCGGTGACGCCCTCAAAGGTGACGCCGTTCGCGCTTTTCTCCGTGATCCGGTAGGCAACGGCATCCAGTCCGGCCGCCTCGCGGCGCAGGGCGCCGACCGGTTCCTTGCCGTGGCCGTTGAGGGTGATCTGGTCGCTGCCGCCAAGCACGGTCTTCTCGACACCGCCGCCGCGGGTGGTGAAGTGCCAGACCACGCTGCCCTTCTCGATGACGTGACGTTCTTCGGGAGTGGCCTGCGCTGCCGCCGCAGCGGCCGGAGCCACGGTGGCGGCAGGCGTTGCGGCAGCGCTTTCAGAGGCGGTCGCCGGCGCCACGGCGGCCGGCTTGGGAGCCGCGGCCTTCTGGGCGGCGAGCGCCTGCTGGTTTTGCACGGCGAACCAGTAGTTCACGGCCATGCCAACGGCGCAGAGGGTGATGACAAACCAGGCTTTGCGGTCCATGAGGGAAAGGGTCAGAAATTAATGCGGGTGATGCCCCGGGCAGCCGGGGACGGGATCATGCCCCTGCCCGCCCCAGGGATTGCAGCGGGCAAGGCGACGCAGGCCGAGCCAGCCGCCGCGCAGGATACCGTGGGTTTCGACCGCCTGCAGGAAGTACTCGGAGCAGGTCGGCGTGAAGCGACAGCCGGCAGCGGGGCCGGCGAGAAAGTGCAGCACCGGGGAGATCAACAACTGATAGCCCCGGATGAGAACGCGCACGAGGAGTTTCATGGTCGCGGCTCGGGCGCCAGCAGGCCGGCTCGGCGGGCGAGGCGCAGCCAGTCCTGCTCGAGTTCGGCATAGGGCGCGCCAGGCGCGCGCCAGCGGGCGATGGTGACGAAGGCATGGCCCGGAAGGATCCGCGGCCGGGCTGCGCGGATGATTTCGCGCATCTGCCGTCGGAGACGGTTGCGCTGCACGGCATTGCCCAGCCTTTTGCCTGTGACCAGGCCGAAGCGGAAGTCGGCAAGGCTGTCATCACGCAGCAGGCCCAGGATAAAAAAGCGGCCCGCCTGACAGCTGCCCTCCTTTTTGATGCGCGCAAAATCGCGCGACTCCTTCACACGAAGGCGGGAGGGCAGGCGCATGGCGGGCCTCGGCGCACTCAGGCGTGCTGCTGCACGTGGCGCTTGTAGTGGATCTCCACACCCACCGGCATGAGGCGCTTGCGGCCGCGGGCGCGGCGGCGACGGATGATGTCGCGACCGTTCGGGGTCTTCATGCGGGCACGGAAACCGAACTGGCGCTTCCGGGTGCGTTTCGATGGCTGGTAAGTCCTCTTGGGCATAAAAGGTGGGGTGGGTGATGGCTTGCGTCACGTCCCCGGGCGAAGCGGCCACAGGGACCATTCCGGCAAGGGGGCGGGCAGACTACCCGCACCCGGGGTTTTGTCAAATGCAGTTCTGAAAAGGGAATCGAGCGGCGTTCAGGCGCTGCCTGGCTCGGGGGAATCGGACTGGTCTGACTTGTCCAGGACGCCAGCAGGCTGGCGTGCCATTCGAAGCCGGGCGTGTGCAGATCCGCCCTTCCTTCGCTCGTTGAGCTTCGGAGGGCATTCTTCGCCGCTGAGACGGCGAAGAATGGCGGACAGAGAGGGATTTTCCTTCGCAAGCTCAGGCCATCCAGGTTTGGCTGCGCACAGGCCTTGCTG
>JAEYYS010000020.1 GCA_023428335.1 Verrucomicrobiota bacterium
CCATGAAGGAGGGCGAAAAGCCGCTCGGCGCCCTGCGCTTCACGCTGGAAGGCCTGCTCGCCTCGCCCGGCTTCCTGTTCCGCGCCTCGCCTGAACCTGCCGGGGAAGCCGTGCATGGCGCCGCGCCGATCGATGAGTACAGCCTGGCCAGCCGTCTGGCCTACTTCCTCTGGTCGGCACCGCCCGACGACACCCTGCTGCAGCTGGCTGCCAAGGGTGAACTGCGCGCGAACCTGCACGCCCAGGTGCGGCGCATGCTGGGCGACTGGCGTGCCGCCGCCCTGACCGAGAACTTCGCCGGCCAGTGGCTGCAGTTGCGCGACATGGACATCGTCGCCCCCGACACCCGCGCCTTCCCCGAGTGGCGTGGCGACCTCGCCGCCAGCATGAAGCGCGAGAGCCAGACCTTCTTCGAGTACATCCTCAAGGAAAACCGCAGCGTGCTGGAGTTCCTCAACGCCGATTACACCTTCCTCAATGCCAAGCTGTCGAAGTGGTATGGCATTGGTGAGGTGAAGGGCGACAAGTTCGAGAAGGTGTCGCTGACCGGCACGCCGCGCGGCGGCATCCTCACCCATGGCAGCGTCCTGACCCTGACCTCGGGCCAGACCCGCACCTCGCCGATCAAGCGCGGCAAGTACCTGCTGGAAAACATCCTCGGCATGCCGCCGCCGCCCGCGCCCGGCGGGGTGCCACCGCTCGATGAGGGCAAGGTGCGCCGCTCCAACCAGACCCTGCGCGAGCAGTTCGCAAAGCACCGCGAGCACATCTCCTGCGCCGGCTGCCACGCCTTCCTCGACCCCATGGGCTTCGCCTTTGAGCACTACGACGCCGTCGGCCGCTGGCGCGACATGGACAAGAAGAGTCCCGTGGACGCTTCCGGTCGCCTCGTCCGCGGCCAGGAATTCAAGGATCTCGCCGAACTGCGCGGCATTCTTGCCCGCGACATGACCGCCGACTTCACCCGCAACCTCGCGGAAAACCTGCTCACCTACGCGCTTGGCCGCGGCCTCAGCTACAGCGACAAGCCCGCCGTGCATGAGATCGTTCGCCGCACCCAGGCGGGTGATCACAAGTTCCAGGAGCTGATCCTGGCCGTGTGCGACAGCGTGCCTTTCCAGAAGATGCGCGTCGGCGACAGGGTGGAAGAGTGAAGCACCGGCCTAGGGCGTCGATGCGCTTCGTCAGCAGGCTTTGACGGGCCGTGAAGGTTACTCCCTACTGCCCCGCGGCCTGTGGCAGCCCATGGAGAACATGGAAGCTCGCTGTCGGCTGCCAAAATACAGCCTCGACAGCTCGGAGAAAAGCCTGAGTTAGGCTTGTGGCGCAAAAAATCGCTCGCAATTTTGCCATCGCTGGATGGCGCGCTGCTGGATGAACCAATCGGGTGGGTTAGGCGCAAATTCGTCAAAATCGACCGTGCGTTATGCCGGGATTGTGGCGGGCGACTCGCTGTGGCTGGCAGGCGCAAGGGCTGGAAAAGGCCTGAGTTTATGGAAATACGAAAAAAAATTGAGATTATATTCTCGAAATTGTGGAAAATTTAAAAATTTTGTTCTGTGTAATAAGAATAATGCCAATTTTAGCATGATGTTTCTACTAGGTTTCAATGGACTAATAAATTTTCATTCGCTAAGAATCGACTGCCGGTTTCTCAAGCTCCGGCAGCCAGTCGTCCTCGCGTATGAAATTTGCTTTCTCCCACACCGCCGCTGCGAGTGCAGATCGGCTTTTGTTGAATCAGGACACCAACCTGTTGCCGAGACCCTCGGTTCCCGCTGGGCGATTGGCCCAGGTTCATGCCGTTTGGCCGAGCCGGCTCCTGGCTGGCTTCCTGTTGCTGTTCGTCAGCGCTCTGACGACGCTGCAAGCCCAGACCATCGTTCATGAATATTACGTGCCGCTGCCCGAAGCGCAGTTGCGCACGGCCTTGGTCGGTGTTGAACCCGCGTCGGGCCGTGTCGGCAATCAGATGGAGTCGGTGATTTCCATCGTCATCGCCGCACCCGGCACGGTGGTGAAATACGATCACTGGGAGGATGGCTATGAAGTGAATTTGAATGCACCGACCCAGCCGAGTACGCTGATTTGGGGCGACGGCAATAACGCCAACGGCATTGCCCCAGGATTCGTCACGGACCCTTCCAATCTCACCGCCGGTACGGTGCTGAGTCTGCGCAACACGGTGTCGCTGCCGCGCAATCCGTCGAGTGTCCTCTTCGACGGCCGTGACCGCGTGGGCGGCACCAAGGCGATTGTCATGAGCCGGTCCAACTGGCCGTTGCAGCCGGGTTCCGTGCTCGGCGGCGCGGTGGAGATCACGCCGACCTTGGATTACGGCACCCAGTACGTTTCGCCGGTCGGTGTCGACGTCAGCGCCGACAGCATGTTCGAGTACACCGGTCTCTTCGTCATGGCGCGCGAGAGTGCCACCGTTGTGACGATCGACCTGGACGGCAGCGGGCCGACCGCCAGTTTTGCCGTGACGCTCAACCGCGGTGAATCCCACCTCGTCAACAACGGCGTCAAAAAGGGTGCGACCGTCAGTGCCAGCAAGCCGGTACAGGCCCACCTCATCACCGGCGACATCGGTGCCGGCTACGAAACCCGCTGGCAGACACTCTACCCGGTCGACCAGTGGAGCAACAGCTACTACTCGCCGGTTGGCACTGCGGCCAACGGCAACGAGGCCTACGTCTTCCTCTACAACCACCAGGCTTCCGCCATCACCATCGAGGCTCAGACACGCACGGGAACGACCAGTTTCAATGTGGCGGCCAAGGACGTCTACCGCTACCTGCTGCCCAGGCAGTCGGGCACCCGCTTCAGCAGCGATGACCCCTTCTTTGGCATCGCCGTCATTGGCGCGCGTCCCTCCTCCAACAATGTTCACGACTGGGGCTTCACCCTGGTGCCGGCGGACAGCCTGACCACCGAGGCCGTCTGCGGCTGGGGGCCGGGCAGCAGCGACCTGAGCCGCAACGGCAGCCCGGTCTGGGTGATGACCCAGGGCGCGACGCGCATTTATGTGGATTACAACGGTGACCGTGCCGGCGCTCTGACGGATTCGAAGGGGGGCAAGTACGACATCCATTATGACATGGGCGTGCTCGAGGCGCGCACGTTGTACGATCCCGACCGCGACCAGACTGCCATGCGCGTGTACACGCTCGATGGCACGCTGCTCACCGCCGCCTGGGGACAGGACCCGTCGGTGGCCGGTGCTGCCAATCCCTTCCTCGACCTGGGTACCTCCGTGCTGCCCTTCCCGGTACCCCAGCTCAAGAAGCGCTGGGAGCTGCTGGTCGACAACGGCGATGCCGGTCTCACCCTTGGCGATGTGATCCGCTACTTCATCACGGTCGACAACCGCGGCCTGCTGCCACTCGGCAATCTCAACATCCTCGACCCGCTTGCGGCCGGCCTCAGCTACAATGTCGGCACCACCACGCTCAATGGCGATCCGCTCGCCGACAGCGCCAGCGGCACGCCGTTTCCGCTTGACGCCCCGGGCTACACCATTCCCAACATCCCCCGCGGAGGCCAGTCGGTCTTCACCTATGATGCCACGGTCACCGCCTCGGGCCAGATTGATAACACGGTGACCAGCGGCTCTTATGGCCTCACCGGCACGGCCACGGCCGTCGTGCCCCCGCCGGTCGGGGCTACGGCCGGGACCATTCAGTTTACCGACAGTTTTGCCGCGCCCAAGGCATTCTATGAAGTCGGCGAGGGCGTCTGGATTGAGCTGGATGACAGCGATCTCAACCCGGACCCGCTGGCGGTCGAAACTTTTCAGGTGGTCATCACCAACACCGGCACTGGCGACATCGAGATTGTCACGCTCACCGAGACCGGTGTGAACACCGGCGTCTTCCGCAGCACGGCCTCGCTGCCGACCTCCACCACCAGTGGTCTCACCGAGCAGGATGGCACGCTGTACGCCCTCGCCGGCAACACCCTCAGCGTCGAGTACACCGATCCGCTCTTCTACGACAGCGCCAGCGACACCGCTGTCATGTCGGCACCGTCGATGGTGAAGCCGCTGTACCTCACGTCCGATGCCGCCGATGGCGACAGCAGCGGCTCCCTCGACCGCATCGACCCGGTTGCCTCCGCCGACGGCAGCACGGCGCAGACGGCGGCGATTTCCGCCGGCGGCGGAACGGTGGCGTTCGACAGTGCGTCGAGTGCCACGACGGGCAATGCCGGAGCCAACAGCCTGACGTTTTCCCACACGACCGGCAGCGGGTCGAGCCGCTTGCTCCTGGTCGGTGTCAGCATTGGCAACACGAGTGTTGTTGCGCCCACTATCGCCAATGTGACTTACAATGGCGTCGGTCTAACCTTTGTTCAGGGGCTCTCTGGAGGAACGGGCACAGGGCGCCCGCGGACTGAAATCTGGCGTTTGGTGAACCCGCCGTCGGGGGCTCACAATGTGGTGATCACGACCACTGGCGGCACAGCTCGCGGGATGACCGCCGGTGCGGTGACGTTCACCGGTGTCGATGCGACCACGCCCCTGGGAACTCCGGTGACCGGCAATGCCAACTCCGCGACCAGTGCCAGTCTCAACGTCGGCACGGCGGTTGGCGAGATGGTTTTTGATACCATCACCATCGGCAATTATGATGGCGGCGCTGCCCCGGCGGTCACATTTGGTGCCGATCAGACCAACCGCTGGAGTCAGGCTTCTGCCTACGCGACCGCAGGAACGATGTACATCCGCGGCAGTGGCAGCACCCACGTCTCGGCCGGAGCCAGCAAAACCATGACTCGATCCTGGACCGGCAGTCAGTCGTGGTCGGGCATTGCCG
>JAEYYS010000056.1 GCA_023428335.1 Verrucomicrobiota bacterium
GGGCTTTTCAACGGCAGTCCGCCGCCTGGGTTGGGTTCTGGATTCTTTGCACCGAACCCCGACTTTGCCGGTGGCGTATTTGTCGCCGCGGGTGATTTTGACGGCAGTGGCGGCCCGCAAATTGTCAGTGGCAATGGTGGCGGCATTTTCAACGGCGGTGGCACGCTCGAGATTTCCAACAGCACTGTCGTTGGCAACAGCGTGGATTCCGGGCCGAGCCAAGCCGAACTCGTCAATGCCATGCTCGTTCAGCATTTTCAGGCCGTCTACAACGCCCTGAAGGCCGCTGAGGACGCCATGTTGCTGGAGATGCAGCAATCCATGAGCAGTACCGAAGCCAAAGTCCGTGCCTACGAAGAACTCAAGCGTCAGCGCAAGGCCTTCGGCAAGATCATTCGCAACCTGGGCGGCACCGTGCCGCGCTGATGTTTTTCCTTCGCCGTTTTCACCCATTTCCAAGCCATCACGGTCATGAATCTTCCTGCAAACCTCGTCTTCATCGGACTGCTTTTGGTCAGCGTTTCGCTGCAAGCCGCCCGCCTCACCTACCGCTATGACAGCGCCGGCCGACTGACCTCAGTGAACTACGACGGTGAGAGTCGCACTGCCTACGGCTACGACAAGAACGGTGGCCTTGTCTCGCGCGTCCACTCCGTCACTCCGGACGCCGCGCCGTCACCGCACCTGGCCGGCGTGTACAACGGTTTGGTCAGTCATGCCACGCCGGAGGCGGCCAACAGCGGCATCATCACCCTCAAGCTCCTGGCCAATGGCAGCTTCAGCGGCAAATTCACCGTCGGGGGTGTCAGTGTTGCCTTCAAGGGCGTCTTCGCGGCCGACGGCAGTGCCGCGCCGATTGTGCTCAACGGCAAGCCGCCCTTCACTGGTTTGACACTGTCGCTCGATCTGCTCGCCGCCGCGCCGCGCATCACCGGCACACTCGCCGCCGACGGTTTCGATTCCGACGTTTTGGCCGAGCAGGCTCTGTTTAACTCCAAGACGAATCCGCTGCCGGCCGGCTGGATCGGCAAGTACACCGCCCTGTTCGCTCCCACGGAAGCTGGTGCCGGCGTTCCTCAGGGAGAGGGCTATGGTCTGCTCGCCGTGAAAAACACCGGCGGCCTTACCCTGGCCGCTCGACTGGCCGACAACACGGCCTTCACTCACGGCAGCCTGATCGTCGGCGACGGCACCTGGCCGTTGTTTGTGCTGCTCTACAAAAAAGCCGGCCTGCTCTCCGCGCAGGTGGGCTTTGTCTCGGACCCTGGCATCAGCGATTTCTCAGGCGCGGCGACCTGGCAGAAGCCGGAAACCGCCGGCAGTTTCCATCCCGATGCGTTCACCACGGAGCTGGATTTCTTTGGGGCGCGTTACACGCCACCGCCGGCAGGACAGCGTGTTCTTGAGGTCCTCGACGCGGCGGACAATCTGCGCTTCAGTGCGGTTGGGGGTGGCCTCGATGAGGATCCCTTCGAGCGTCTCATCACGCTGGATGCCAAGAACAAGCTCCTCTTTGCCAAGGATGCCAGCGCCTTCAAGATCGGCCTGAAGACGGCCAGCGGCCTGTTCACCGGCAGCTTCAAGGACAATGGCACGGTTCGCCCGGTTGCAGGCGTGTTGCTGCAGTCGCTGAACCGCGGCGCCGGCTTCATCGCTGGCGGCAGCGAGTCAGGTGCTGTGGAGCTGGTGCCTGAGCCGTGAGCGGGGTTGAGTTTTCCCCGACGCGGGCGATGGATGGGCGCGCATGAAGCCCGCCTCCGAACAACCTCACCCACTCTCCGACCTGCTGCTCACCGTCGTTCTGCCCTCGGTGGTGCTGGAGACCCTGAGCCGGCCCGACCGCCTCGGTCCCGTCTGGGCGCTGGTGGTTGCCCTGCTGTTGCCGCTCGGCTTCGGCCTCTGGTGCTTTCACAAGAAGCGCGGCCTGAATTTTTTCTCCCTGCTCGGTCTGGCCGCGGTGATCTTCACGGGGGGGCTTGGCCTGCTCAACCTGAATGCCTTCTGGTTCGCCCTGAAGGAGGCGGCCTTCCCGGTGTTTCTTGGCCTGGCCTTCCCGCTCAGCTTCCGCTGGGGCAAGCCGCTGGTGACCGAGCTGCTGCTCAATCCGCAGGTCGTCAATCAGCCGCTGCTGACAGCCTCGCTCGACACCCCGGAGAAACGCGCCGGTCACGAGCGCTTGCTGCGCCGGGCCTCCTGGGCTCTGGCCCTGACCATGTTCGCCTCCGCCCTCGCCAATGCCTGGCTGGTCCAGTATTTCCTGGCGGGTGCCGAACCCGGCAGCGAGGCCTACACCAAGGCCATCGGCCGGCAGAACTGGGTGGGTTTCATCGTCATCGGTCTGCCGATGATGGCGGTCACGGTCGGTCTGCTGCTGTGGGTGCTGAAGCGGGTCCAGCAGCTGACCGGTCTGGAGCGCGACGATCTGCTCAATGCCGGCCGCACGGTGCGGCGGCAGGTGGGCTGAGGCTTCACTGCGGACCGCGCAGGTATTCCGTGACCCGGTCGTTGCGGAAGCTGACACTGGCCGAGCGATAGGGCACATAGGTGACCGAGCTGCCGTAGCCGCCCCAGTAGGGATCCCAAGGGCCGCAGTAGCCCCAGCCACGCCGCCAGCCAGGGGCACCCCAGCCGCCCCAGCCCCAGCCGCCGTAAAAGCTGTCGGTGTACACCGGCTGCGAGCCCAGATAGGTCCATTGCTCGGTTTTTACGCCCTTCTGCACGCCCTCGGCGACGCCGTCAGGCCGGCCCCAGGCAAGGAAAACCGCCTCCTTGGTCATGCCCTCGCGCAGGCGGCCCTGGCGGACCAGCAACTGGTCGGAGGGAGTCAGTTTGGTGAACAGGTCGGGGTTGCGTTCGATGCGCTTTTCCAGCGGACTGGCACAGCTCGCCAACAGAGCGACGGCGCCGAGGCTGAGCACGGCGCGCAGGATTTGGGGGAAGGTCATGGCGGGATTGGGGGTTGATAGCAAAGACCGTGGCGGCGGCCGCGTCGTTCAATGTTGGGGCGGCTCAGAGGCGCATGGCGAAGTGGACCTGGCGACCGATCTCCTCAAAGCCGCACGAGGGGTACAGGCTCTGACCGACGACGTTTGAGGCCATGGTCTCGATTTTGGCGACCTTCAGGCCCTGCTCGCGGAAGGCATCGAGTGCGTGATGGATGAGCCGGCGACCGAGGCCGTAGCCGCGCGCCGCCTCAACCACGGCGAGATTGGGGATGCGGCCGATGGAATTGACCCGATCGACGCGGGTGGTGATGTAGCCGAGCACCTCACCGTCGCGCTCGGCGACGAAGCAGCCCTGCGGATTGGCGGTGCAGTCGTCGTCGATGTGGTCCGCCTTGCGCGCCTTCCAGTCGCGTCCGTTCCAGACACCGAGGCGGTCCTCGAGCTTCTGGTCGAGCGCCACCGCCCCGAAGGAATCGACCGTGATGCGGCGCAGGGTCTCGAGGTCGGAGGGACGGAAGTGACGGATCGCGATGGGGGAGTCGTTCATGGCAGGGTGGGACAACACACAACGGCCGGTCGCACCGGCGCTTTTGCGGAAATCGGCTGGCAGTCCGGCGCGGGCTGGGGCACAATCATTTAAACCGATCTTCACCGCCAAGCCAAGCCCACATCCGCCTTTTTGTCATGTCGCTGCCCGTGCATCTCGTTCAGATGGAAGCCTGCTGGGAGGACAAGCCGGCAGCTTACGCCAAGG
>JAEYYS010000232.1 GCA_023428335.1 Verrucomicrobiota bacterium
TCGGTGTTGTGTATAAGAGACAGGCTCATGCTCGCCGAGACCCTGCAGTGCCCGGTCACCACGACCCTGCTCGGCAAGGGCGTCTTCCCGGAGACGCACGCGCTGTCGCTGGGCATGATCGGCATGCACGGCACCGCCTACGCCAACAAGGCGATCTGCGAGGCCGACCTCATCTTCAACGTTGGCTCGCGCTTTGATGACCGCATCATCGGCAAGCCGCACATGTTCGGTCGCAACGCCAAGATCATCCATATCGACATCGACGCTGCCGAGCACAACAAGATGATCCGCACGGATGTGCCGATCGCCGGCGATGCCAAGGCGGCCCTGAGCGACCTGCTGCCGCTGATCGAGAAGCTGCCGACCGAGGACTGGCTGGCGCACCTCGACGGCTACAAAAAGAAGTTCCCGCTGAGCTACAAGAAGCAGGGCGGCCTGCGCATGCAGCAGGTCATCGACGAGCTCTATCAGCTCACCCAGGGCAAGGCCATCGTCAGCACCGACGTCGGCCAGCACCAGATGTGGGCGGCGCAGTTCTACAAGAACGACGCCAGCTACCACTGGCTCAGCTCCGGCGGTGCCGGCACCATGGGCTACGGCTTCCCGGCCGCCATCGGCGCCCAGTTGGCCTGTCCGGACAAGATCGTCGTGTCGATCTCCGGCGACGGCGGCTTCCAGATGACCCTGTTTGAGCTGGCCACCGCCGCCATCCACAAGCTGCCGATCAAGATCCTCATCCTCAACAACAGCTACCTGGGCATGGTTCGCCAGTGGCAGGAGCTGTTCTTCGACAACCGCGAGAGCGGCGTCGACCTGCTCGGCAACCCGGACTTCGTCAAGCTCGGCGAGGCCTATGGCATCAAGGGCTGGCACATCCGCCGCCCGGCCGATGTCGGCCGCATCCTGCAGCAGGCCCTCGACTACAACGACGGCCCCTGCATCATCGAGGCCGAGTGCATCAAGCACGAAAACGTCTTCCCCATGATCCCCGCCGGCGCTGCCCTCGAGGACATGCTCACCGAGGCCCCGAAACACAAGATGGAAAAGCCGACCGGTTCGACGTGAGTCGCTGATCGGTCTGATCCGACCGGTCCCCCTTCGGCCCCGTGCAGTCCATGCCGCTTGATCAAATTCTTCAGGGTGACGCCTTCGCGGAACTCAGCAAGCTACCGGATGCCAGCGTCCAGGCCGTGATTGCCGACCCACCCTATTTCAATGTTCTCGAAGATGAAGCCTGGGACACCCAGTGGCCGACCCCCGAAGACTACCTCACCTGGTGCGAAGCCTGGGTGGGGCAGGCGATGCGGGTGCTGCGCCCGGACGGCCTCTGCTTCCTGTTCGGCCAGCTAGGCAAGCGCGAGCACACCTTCCTGCACCTCATGTCCCGCCTCACCCAGCGCCATCCGTTTCACGATCTCCTCATCTGGGATCGTGCGGTCGGCTACAACGAGCGACGTGACAGCTTCACGCCGCAGTACGAGATGGTCCTCGTCCTACGCGGCGCGGGCGAGGTGAAGTTCCGCAAGGACGCCGTGCGCGTGCCCTACGACGCGCGCACGATCGAGCGCTACCTGCGCGACAAGCGCTACAAGAATCCCGAGGCGCGCCGCCGCCACCTGCGCAAGGGTCGCTACGCCACCAACCTGCTGCGCGTGCCCAGCCTCAAGGGCGCGTCGAAGGAGAAGTGCGGTCATCCGACCCAGAAGCCGCAGGCGCTCATCGAGAAGCTGGTGCTCTGCGCCACCGATCCCGGCGACACCGTGCTCGATCCCTTTCTCGGCTCCGGCACCACGGCCGCCGCCGCCAAAAAACTCGGCCGCCACTGGATCGGCATCGAACGCGATGCCGCCTATGTGCGGATCGCCGAACAACGCCTCGCCAAAGTCACCCCCGAAAGCCCCGTCCGTCAGGACGATTTCGGTTTCTAATCCCCTCTTTTTAACCACCGCAGCCCCGCACCATCATGAGTGAGAAAATCGCCGCCACCACCGACAAGAAGCCGTCCGCCCAGGCGGACATCGTCAACATCCACACCCTCAGTGTTTACGTCAACAACCAGCCCGGCGTCCTGGGCCGGATCTGCAACGTCTTCAGCCGCCGCGGCTTCAACATCGAGTCGCTCGTCGTCTCGCAGACCCGCGATCCGCGCTTCAGCCGCATGACCATCGGTATCAGCGGCCATCCCGAGGGCCTGCACCAGATCATCCTGCAGGTGAACAAGCTGATCGACGTCATTCACTGCAACGAGCACACCGACCGCGACGCCGTCGCCAAGGAACTCGTCCTCGTCAAGGTCGCCGCCGGTCCGGACCAGCGCACGGAGATCCTGCAGATCGTCGAGCACTACGGCGGCAAGACCGTCGACCTCCAGGACGACAGCCTGATCGCCATGATCACCGGCAACACCGACAAGCTCGATGCCGCCATCCGCCTGCTCAGCAAGTTCGACATCGTCGAGACGGTCCGCACCGGTAAGGTCGTCATGGCGCGTGGTTTGGAGACGACCTGAGGGTTTTTCTTCAGAAAAGCCGCCTCTTGCCAGAGTCAACGGCTTCGCTATGACTGGGAGCCCGGCGGGCCGGACAGCCCCCGGGCCTCCCCTCCATGACTGACTCCTTTCCCGCCCATCCGGTCGCCGTGCTCTGCAGCGGTGGCGATTCCCCTGGCATGAATGCCTTCCTCCGAGCCCTGGTGCGGCTCGGATTGAACCGCCACAAGGTGCCCGTCATCGGGGTCAAGGATGGCTACCGCGGCCTGGTCCGCGCCGCCCGTCAGGCGCACAGCTCGCCGGCCGAGATGCAGCGCCTCAAGGACGCTGTCGTCAACAACCCCGGTCGCAAGGGTCTCATCGAGAACCAGCCACTGGTGCTTATGGATCATGCCTCGGTGAGCGGCATCATGGGCAAGGGCGGCACCGAATTGGGCTCGGCCCGCTGCAAGGAATTTCATGAACCGCAGGTGCGCGCCGAGGTCGTCGCCCTGCTTAAGGCGCTTGGCGTACGCGCCCTGGTCGTCGTTGGTGGCGACGGCTCGCTGACCGGCGGCCGCCTGCTTGCCGAGGAGAGCGACCTGCGTGTCATTGGCGTGCCCGCCACGATCGACAACGACCTGCAGTTCACCGAGCTCTCACTCGGTGTCGACACCGCCGTGCACACCCTGGTGTGGGCGGTGGATCACTTCATCGACACCGCCCGCAGCCATCGACGCGTCATGGTGCTGGAGACCATGGGGCGAGATAGCGGCGACTTGGCGCGCATGGCGGCCCTGGCCTCCGGAGCCGAGATGGTCATCACCCCCGAGGGGGGGCCGCTCGACGCGGCGCAGATCCAGAAGCTCGCCAAGCGCATCGAGGATGCCATGATCCGCGGTCGCGGCCATGCGATTGTCCTGCTCGCCGAGGGCGTTCGCTTTGACCCGCCGCAGAAGCGCAACGGTTCCTACGTGCTGCGCGATGCCTTCCAGGAGTACTTTGACCGGCCCGGTGGACCGTTTTCCGACCTCGAGGTGCGTCCCTCCGTGCTCGGTCACCTGCAGCGCGGCGGTCATGCCACGCCTCAGGACTGCATCCTCGCGGCCCGCTTTGCCGAAAAGGCCTGGATGGTCCTGCTCGATCCGCTGGCCGGCAATGGTATCACTGCCCTGCGCGAAAACCGCGTGGCCCTGGTGCCCTTCGGGTGCCCGGACATACCCGAGCGTGGTCTGACGACCCAGGCCATGGATGACCTGCACGAGGACCTCAGCTTCTGGTGAGCTGCTGTGCGTTTCCGCATTTGCAAACCGGCCAGCCCCGGCTTTAGACTGCATGCCCTGTTGAAGACCAATCCGGAGGCATGAAAATCGCGTTGGATGTGATGGGCGGCGACCACGCCCCGCAAAACCCCATGGGCGGCGTCAAGCTCGCCCTCGAATCGCTGCCGCAAATCGACCGGATTTTCCTGGTCGGCGTGCCGGAGGTCATCGAACGGGAAATGGCGACCCAGGGCATTGCCAGCCCGAAACTGGAGATCGTGCCGGCCCTGCAGGTGGTCGACATGAGCGACAGCGGCCTGGACGCCGTGCGCCGCAAGAAGGACAGCTCGATCTCGCGCGCCGTCGATCTGGTCAAGGATGGCAAGGCGGACGCCGTGGTCAGCGCCGGTCACACCGGTGCGGCGGTCACCGCCAGCCTGATCAAGCTGCGCACCCTGCCGCACATTGAGCGACCCGCCATCGCCTCCATCATGCCGTCGGTGACCCATTCCTGGGTGCTGATCGATGCCGGCGCCAACCCGGACAGCCTGCCCGAGCATCTCGTCCAAAACGCCCTCATGGGCAGCGCCTACGCCCGCCACGTGCTCGGCCGCGCCGAGCCGCGTGTCGGCCTGATGTCGAACGGTACCGAGGAGGAGAAGGGCAACAGCCTGTGCAAGGAGGCCGGCAAACTGCTGCGCAGCACGCCCGGCATCCGCTTCATCGGCAACGTCGAGGGCCATGACCTCTGGCAGGAACCGCCGGACGTGGTGGTCTGCGATGGTTTCACCGGCAACATCATCCTGAAGACCTCCGAGGCCCTGGCCGAGGCGCTCATCTCGATGATCAAGGGCGAGATCATGGCCTCCAAGATGACCATGATCGGCGGCAAGCTCGCCAAGCCCGCCTTCAAGCGCGTGCACAAGCGCATCAGCGCCGACGAGGCCGGCGGCATGCCCCTGCTCGGCCTCAACGGCATCACCATCATCGCCCATGGCGGCGCCAGCGCCTACGCGATGAAAAACGCCCTGCGCATGGCCTGCGACACCATCGCGCAGCAGATCAATCCGCACATCGAGGCCGCGGTCTCGCAACACCTTCTCATCCATGCCAACTCCTAGTTCGCAGGCCTTCTGCGCCTCCAGCATCATCGGCACCGGCAGCTACATGCCGGAGAAAATCCTCACGAACGAGGACCTGTCGAAAATCGTCGACACCTCCGATGAATGGATCACCACGCGCACCGGCATCCGCGAACGCCGCATCGCCGCCGAAGGCCAGGCCACCAGCGACATGGCCGCCGAGGCCGCCCGCCGCGCGTTGGCCGACGCCGGCGTTGCCCCGGAGGAGGTGAACCTCATCGTCGTCGCCACAGTGACGCCCGACATGTTCTTCCCGTCGACCGCCTGCTTCGTGCAGAAGAAGATCGGCGCCAGCAACGCGGTCTGCTTCGACATCAGCGCCGCCTGCTCGGGCTTCCTGTACGCCCTGCAGGTGGCCCGTCACTTCATCAACACCGGCAACCGCACCACCGCCCTGGTCATCGGCGCGGAAAAACTCAGCAGCCTGATCAACTGGCAGGACCGCAACACCTGCGTGCTGTTTGGCGATGGCGCCGGCGCCGTCGTCATCCGCCGCGCCGAGGAGGGCGAGGAAGCCCCCGGTCGCGTGCTGTCGACCGTCATGGGCAGCGATGGCAACCTCGCCGACCTGCTCAAGGTGCCCGGCGGCGGCAGTGCCTGCCCGATCACCGCGGAAAACGCGCTCAGCAGGCCGAACACCATCCACATGGAGGGTCGCGAGACCTTCAAGCACGCGGTCACCCGCATGTGCCAGGCCAGCGAGCAGGCCCTTGAAATGGCGGGTCTGAAGAAGGAGGACATCACCCTCATCATCCCGCACCAGGCCAACCTGCGCATCATCCAGGCCATCGCCGACCGCCTCGGCCTGCCCCACGACAAGGCCTTCATCAACCTCGACAAGTACGGCAACACCAGCGCCGCGACCATCCCGGTCGCGCTTGATGAGGCGAACCGTGCCGGCCGCCTCAAGCGCGGCGACATCCTGCTGCTCGTCGCCTTCGGCGGCGGCTTCACCTGGGCCAGTTCCGTGGTGCGCTGGTAGGGGCTCAAATCACAGATTGCAGATTGGGGTGTTTGCGGGCGTGCATTTCCCTGGCGACTGACAGGTTGCCCGCGCGGTGGACGTTGCCTTTGCCATGCCGCTTCGCTCCTGTCTGTACTCCCTCCTGGCGCTCCTGCTGTTCGCCGGGGCCTCCTGTTCACACACGCCAGCGCACGTGGCGCCGGATCGCCTGGTCGGCATTTTCGGCGGCATGGGGCCGGAGGCCACCGCCAATCTCTACGCCGAGATCGTCCGCCTGACGCCGGCCAAGGAGGATCAGGAACATCTGCCGACGGTCATTTACAGCCGACCTCAGGTGCCCGATCGCACGCGCTGCATCGAGTCGGGCAGCCGCGAAATCGTCCCCTACCTGCGCGAGGGCGTGCGCCGCCTCGAACGCATGGGCGCCTCCTTCATCGTCATTCCCTGCAACACCGTGCACTACTACCACGCCGACATGCAGCAAGCGGTGCGCATTCCGGTGCTGAACATGATCGAGGAGACCGTCGAGGCCGTGCGCCGCGAGCATCCGGACTGCCGGGTGATCGGCCTGCTCGCCTCCAACGGCACGGTGCGCAGCCGACTCTATGAGCAGGCCTTTGAAAAGCGCGGCCTGAAGGTGGTTTATCCGGAGGCCGACTGCCAGCAGAGCTGCGTGATGGACGCTGTCTACAGCATCAAGGCCGGTGGCGACAAGCGGCGACAGGCCGACCAGTTGGCGCGTGCGGCCGAGGATGTGACACGCAAGGGCGCCCAGGTCATCGTGCTCGGTTGCACCGAAATCCCGCTCGCCTTCGATGCCTCGCGCGCCCGCCGGCCCGTGGTCAATGCCACCGCGGTGCTCGCCCGCGCCGCCATCCGTGAATACCAAGCCAGCCCGCGCTCCCCCCGATGAGACACCTGCTGCTCGCCTGCCTGCTCCTGCCCGCCGCCCTCCAGGCGCGGCCGCTCAATGTGGTCTTCGTCCTGCTCGACAACGTCGGTCAGGAATGGTTCGGCTGCTACGGCGGCGAGGCCGGGGTGACGCCGGCGATCGACAAACTCGCCGCCAGCGGCGTGCGCGTCGAGCACTGCTACACCGCCCCGGTCTGCGGCCCCAGCCGCATCGTCGCGCTGACCGGACGCTACCCGCACACGACCGGCTTTCGCCTGCACCACGACGCCGCCCTGTACAGCGGCGGCGGCCTTGATCCGGAGCGCGAGATCGTCTTCGCCCGACCCTTTCAAAAAGCCGGATTCGTCACCGGTCTCGCCGGCAAGTGGCAGGTCAACCATCTCTACGACGAGCCCGACGCGCTCACCCGCCACGGTTTCGACGAGCACCTCGTCTGGCCCGGCAGTCTGGATCGCGACAAGATGACGCCGGCGCAAACGGCCGCTTTCTGGGACGCCGTGCGCCGTGAGTCGGTGCCGGACACGGTCGCCTTCATCGAGCACATCGAAAGCCGCTACTGGGATCCGGTCTTCCTGCGCCAGGGCAAGCGCGAGCGCCAGGAGGGGCGTTTCGGACCCGATGTCGCCCAGGAGTTTGCCTTCGACTTCCTGCGCCGGCACCAGGACAAGCCGTTTTTGCTCTACCTGCCCATGGTGCTCACCCACGGCAACGCCTACCCGCACCCGGTGACGACCACGCCGCTCAACCGCGACGAGAACCGGCCGCATGAGGCGATGTTTGCCGACATGCTGCGCTATGCCGACCAGCAGGTCGGTGCGCTGGTTGCCGAACTGGAAAGGTTGGGCCTGCGCGAAAACACCTGCCTCATCATCGCCAGCGACAACGGCACCGAGCGCAGTCTGTCGACCCGGCGCCACGGCCGCACGGTGCAGGGCGGCTTGTACCAGCTCAATGAGGCGGGCGGCAGCGTCGCCCTGCTCGCCAACTGTCCCTCACGCATCCCCGGCGGGCGCGTGCTGCCGCTGGCTGATTTCACGGATCTGTATCCCACCTTCTGCGAACTGGCCGGCGTGCCGCTTGATCCGCGGCACAAGCCCGATGGGTGCTCGTTCGCGCGCTTCCTGACCGATGCCGCTTCGCTACCGCACCGCGACTGGATCCTCAACGAGTATCATGAGACCCGGGTCGTGCGCGACACGCGCTACAAGCTGTACAAC
>JAEYYS010000175.1 GCA_023428335.1 Verrucomicrobiota bacterium
AGGTGGGCGCGATGTCGGTGAGATTGACAAAGTCATCGACGACGCGGCCGCCCTGGACGCCGGGGCCGGTGACCGACAAACAGACGCCGGTGCCGAAGCCATAGAGGTTGCACTTGCCGTGCGGGAAACCCGGCGCGCCGTGGTCGCCGCTGATGACGATGAGGGTGTTGTCGAGTTCACCGGCCTTGTCGACCGCCTCAATGAGCAGACCGATGGCGTGGTCCCAGGCGGCGATTTCGCCAAAGTAATCCGCCAGATCCTCGCGCACCTCGGGCACGTCGGGCAGGTAGGGCGGCATCTTGCCCTTGAGCGCGTCGGGATCGATGCCCCAGAGTTTTTTGCCACTGCCCTTGATCCAGGTGCGGTGGACATTGGTGGGACCGAACCAGTAACAAAACGGTTTGTTGGCGTCGCGCGCGGCGAGGAAGTCGCGGAAATTGCCGCGCACCTCGTCGTAGAGCACTTCCTTGGCGGCCTTCAGGTCCCGGCCTTCAGCGACCATCCGGGTGACATTCTGGGAGAACTGGTTGAACTTGCCACCGGCCTTCTGGTAGGCGTGCTCCTGGCGGCCGTAGGGGGCGTCGGCGGGCGTGCCCGGGCTCCACACCTTGTAGGTCTTGCCAATGTGGTAGCCCGCGTCCTTCAGCAGCAGCGGGTAGGCGGGGATCGAGTCATCCCAGACCGCGCCGCGCAGGATGGACCCGCGGCCGGTGCGCCAGAAGTATTGGCCTGAAAGCAGCGAGCTGCGGCAGGGCGTGCAGGAGGGCGCGTTGACGTGGGCGTTGCGAAAGAGCACGCCCTTGCGGGCGAT
Organism: Verrucomicrobiota bacterium; assembly: GCA_023428335.1. GTDB lineage: Bacteria > Verrucomicrobiota > Verrucomicrobiia > Verrucomicrobiales > Verrucomicrobiaceae > Prosthecobacter. The sequence goes on from JAEYYS010000175.1 coordinate 812, forward strand.
CTTGTCGAAGTTCGGCGTGCGCACGACATCGTTGATGCCGCCGGCGCCCTCGACCTCGGCGAGAACGCTGGCGTAGCGCCCCCAGTCGTCGGCAAACAGGAACAGGATGTTGGGTCGCTCGGCGGCGGTGAGCGCGCCGGTGCAGAGCAGCGCGGCAAGGACAAGCAGGCGTTTCATCATGACCGATGGCAACGCCGTGTCCTGCAGGGTCTTTCGTCGCTCAGGGTGCGGCTTTTTTCCGGTCCGCCTTCGCCTTGCCGGCCGGCGCCTTTTTGCCGGCAGCGGCCGGCCCCTGAGGCACGGCCTCGGGATGACGGGCGAGCGTCTCGCGCAACCGCGCCACCACCTCCGGCTGTTCGGCGGCGAGGTTGCGTCGCTCGAGCGGATCGACCTGATAATCGTAGAGTTCGATCTCGGCCTGGGCCGACGGCGCGCCCGGGCGTTTCCACTCGACCAGCCGATGGCGCTCGGTGCGAATGGCGCGACCGATCGTTGCCTTGGGGAAGCAATGATAGGCATGGTCGCGCACCCTCGCCTCGGGATCGCGCAGCACGGGCACCAGACTGACCCCATCGATCGGCTGCGGGCCGGTTGGTGCCGGCAGACCGGCGAGTTCGGCGAGGGTCGGGAACAGATCCACCGTTTCCGCCAGCTGGCGCGTGTGCGTGCCGGGGCGGGTCACGCCCAGCGCGACGATGAGCAGCGGGATGCGGTTGGCCTGCTCGTAGTTGGTGTGTTTGGTCCAGATGCCGAGATCGCCAAGGTGAAAACCGTGATCGCCCCAAAGCACAATGATGGTGTCATCGGCCAGACCGAGTTCATCGAGGGCATCGAGCACCCTGCCGATCTGGGCATCGACGTAGCTGGTGCTGGCATAATAGCCGTGGATGAGGCGACGCTTCAGATCCTCGGGAAAGACGGCCTGCGGATCCTCCGGCACCGGCGCATAGGCCGCGATCTCGCCGCCGCGCTTGTGCGCCACCGGCGGCGATCCGGCGGGCAATTGTTCAAAGGCCGGCAGCGGCAGGGTGGCGGGATCATGCAGGTCCCAGTACTTTTTCGGTGCACAAAACGGCAGGTGCGGGCGCACAAAGCCGGCGGCGAGGAAAAACGGCGTGCCATCGCGACGGCGACGTTCTGCGGCCGCGCGCAGGCGGCGCACCGCCTCGGCGGCGACCCGGCCATCGGCATAGGCCTCGTCGATCGCCTCGGGCGCTTCAAAGGCCGCACCGCGCGGCAGGCTGCGGATGCGGTCGAGCTGCTGGTTGGTGAAGAGGGCCTCCTCACGGGTCAACCGACCGCCCTCCGTGCTGGCGGGATCGAGGTACTCGACGACCTTGTCCTTGAAGTGCGGCACGCTGAACGAGGCCGGATCGCCCTCGTTGCCGTGGCCGATGTGGAAGACCTTGCCGACCGACTCCGTGCGATGGCCGCCGTGGCGGGCGAAATGCTGCGGCAAGGTCACCGCTGCGGGCATTCGCTCGCGCAGGCGGCTGCCGAGACCATAGAGGCCGGTCGAGGTCGAGCGCGAGCCGAGCATCAGGTTGAAGCGCGAGGGCGCGCACACCGCCTGATTGCAGTAGGCCAGATCAAAGCGCAGGCCGCGGCCGGCAAGGCGATCGAGATGCGGCGTTTTCGCGTGCGGATCGCCGTAACAGCCAAGCGCCGGTTTGAGGTCATCGACCAGAATCAGCAGCACATTGGGCGCTGCCGGCAGCACGAACGGCAAGAGGCAGAAAGATAAGATACTACAGAACTTCACTCTTCACAAGACGAACCGGAGGCCGCCATGTTGCGCCCGACAGGGCACGCGCGCCTATCGAATTTCCAACGCCGCAGGCTGACAGGTCGCCCCGCCGCGCCACGTTGCCTGCCCTCCGCATGTCCCCCGCCCCGCTCTGTCTCCTCTTCATCGCCACGCTGCTGTCCGCCGCCGAGATCCCGCTCGCCCATGGCCCGCACCGCGACCTGACGCTCAAGCCCGGACCGGACTCCGTGCTGGAAGTCACGCTAAGCGAAGGCCACCCGCATTTCTGGACCGCGATCGTGCCGGGCGCGTACGATCCCGCCCGGCCAACCCTGCTGGCGGTGGGCTGCTTTGGCCCGTCCGGCGTCGAC
>JAEYYS010000263.1 GCA_023428335.1 Verrucomicrobiota bacterium
ATGTTGCGGAAGTGCGCCGCGGGGCTGACGCCGGCCACAAACTTCAGCACCAGCGGCATGATGACCAGCAGGTGGAAGAGCAGGGCACCGGCGACGGTGAGCACGTAGGGCACGAGGTTCTGCAGCACGCCGAGGCCGACGCTGGCGATGGCGGGCACGACCAGGCAGAAGACCGCGTACGGCGTGAACTTCATGATCCAGGTGGTGATCAGCGTCATCACATCGGTGAGCTGGTTGAAGGTGTCCTGCAGCGCCCGCGGCGGACCGCCCGGCACCAGCACCATGGCGACCGCAAAGAGGATGCTGAAGACAATGATGGCCAGCAAGTCGCCGTTCGCACAGGCCTCGATGACATTGGTCGGGATGGCCCGGCGGATGATGTCGAGCAGCGACGCCGCGCCACCATCGGCGTTCTTCATGATCTCGCCCACCTCGCCCGCCTCCTTGCTTTCCAGGGCCGACTCCATCGCCGCGCGCAGGGTCGGGTTGGGGGCGCCGTCGCTCATCCCCGGCTGCACGAGATTGACGAAGGCCAACCCGACGCAGACGGCGACCAGGCTGCCGCAAAGGTAGTAGGCCCAGGTCTTCAGGCCCATGCGGGCAAAGCCGTCGAGCGATTTCAGCCCGGCGATGCCGCTGATGATGCTGGCCACCACCAACGGCACGATGACCATCTTCAGGGCGCGCAAAAAGAGATCGGCAAAAAAGCGGCAGCCGGCCAGCACGTCGCCGGTCCAGGCGGCGGGCTCACCCTCGGCCGGGCTGGTGAAGGGCTGCAGGACCGCGCCAGCGGCGACACCGGCGATCAGGGCGATGACGATGGGCCAGTGATGACCGCGGGAGGAACTCGACATGCCCGCGTTTATGCCGCGTTTCAGCGCCAGCGGCAAGGGTGAATGCGCCCCGACCGCGCGCAGCGCCATGGTGCGACGCCTCTGCGCCGCTTTCGCTCACCCGCCCGGCTTCACTCCAGTTCCAAACGCGGGCAACCCTCCAACCGGGTTTCCCAGAGCTCCCAACCAAACCCCAAGCCTTATTGCACCGCAGATCGGTTGGGACGCAGAGAAGGACTCACGCCAAGACGCCAAGATTGGGAGAGACCGCAGACACAGAGGGGACCACGAATGCCACGAAGATCACGAAGGGATCCAACTTGAAACCTTCAACTTTCAACTCTCGTCCCCTCACTCCGCTCCAACCCAACCCCATTTCCATTCCACAAACGCGCAGCCAGCCGGGTCAGCCAGAGCTCCAGAGGACTGGAGCACTCCAGGGCCGCGGGCGCGGCAGTCCGGGGCTTGCACGGCGTTTCGGTTTGTCGGAGCGCGAGTGTGCCGAAGGTCACTCGCTCTGGGACGTTGGCTGCGCGCTCGACCCGGAGCGAGCAGGCTAACGCCATGCTCGCGCTCCGGGGATCGCCCGTCAGTGATTGAACAGGAAGGCCGGGGAATTGATCAGGGCCCAGGCGAGATCCTGGGCGGCGGTGAGGCGGCGGTCACTGAGCTGTTTTTCGCTGAGCCCGGCGTCGCGACGCAGCTGCAGCAGCTTGGGATCGAGCAGGATCGGTTTCTCCGTCTCGGCCAGCTTCGCCGTGAGGGCGAGCTGCTGCGGATCGGCCGGCAACGGCCTGCGGGCAATGGCCAGGTTTTCCTTCTGCACCTGGTACTCGCGCGCCTGCTCCAGGTAGTGGGCGGTCAGCAGCGCCTTCTGCGCGGGCGCGCGTTTGTCGGCCGGCAGCTTGAGCGCCGCCGCCACCGCGGCCGGCGCCCCGAAGCGCACCACCGGCGCGGTGGTGACCCACAGGCGGAAGCGGCCGAGGTTGTATTTGCCGTTCTGGAAGAAGTGGGTGAGCTGGACACTCAGCAGGGCGCCGCCGTCGAAGTCGACCGGCTTGTCGAACTCGAACACCGCCTCATGGCGCAGCCCGGCCTCGGGGCTGACCGCCCAGCCGCGGTCGCGATTGCCCTTCTTGAGCGAATCGACCACGCGGAAATTGTCCTGCTCGAAATCTGCGCGCGGGTTGCGCAGACCGATCTGAACGCCGGCGCGTTTGGCACGCTTGGCATCGGCCGGGCTGGCGCTGACGAGGATCTCGCTGAGCACAAAGTTGCCATCCGGGGCGAGACCGGGGCCATTGCTGGGCAGACGGTCGTCGGGCAGGGCTTCCAGCTTGATCGCCGTGATGCCCTTCAGGGCGGTGCGGCCCTGCAGCAGGTAGTTGCCGGCGGCCATCTGGCCCCCGGGCAACGGCGTGGCGAACAGGCTCTTGTCGGGCTGCAGTTCCAGCTTGGCGACCCCGCCCGCGCGCACCACCTTCACTTCAAGCGGTTCCCACAGCGTGGTCAGGTCGAGGTACTGCTCCCAGCGCGACTGCTGGGTGAGCGCGGTTTCGCCGGCTTTCTTCACCGCCGCCTCGGCCTTGGCGATGGCTGCCAGGCGGGCGTCCTCCTTCTTCTTCACCTCGGGCGCCATTTTGGTCTGGTAGGCGGCCAGTTCCTGCTTCGCCGCGGCGATCGCTGCCGCGCGCTCAGCCTCGGCCTTGGCGATGACCGGCTTCTGCTCGGCCTCCTTCGCCTGCCATTCGGCGGTGAGCTGCTGATGCTCGGCCTCCATGCCCTGCATGCTCGCCAGCGCGGCCGCGATCTCCTTGTCGCCCGGCAGACGGTTGAGCACGCGCACAAAGAGTTCCTCCACCAGCTTGCGGTCATCGGCGACCGACTTCGTCAGCTGGGCGATGGCGTTGTTCGGATCGCTGATGGCGTCGCCCACCGTCGGTCCCGACATCAGGGCCATGACCGGGCCGAGGTTGACGTCGTTGCTGCGCTCGCACTCGCAGACCGACTCACGCGCCGGCTTGCCGAAGTTGGCGAGGAAGCCGTCGGCCGGCTGAATCTGGCCGTCGGCGAGCTGGGCGGCGCGGGTGCCCTTGGGCACGCCGGGAATGTTCGGCTGCGAGCCGGTGGCGGCGAAGACGGCGTCGAACAGCACCTCGGCGGGCAGGCGGCGCGCCTTGGCATGACTGTAGTTGACGGTGTCATCGGCGTTCCACTTGTTGGTGGCGAGGCTGAGCTGGTAGGTGCGGCTGGTGGTGATCAGGCGCATCAGGTGGCGCACGTTGAACCCGCTCTGCACGAACTCGTTCGTCAGGTGCTGCAGCAGCTCCGGATTGCTCGGCGGATTGCCGGCGCGGATGTCGTCGAGCGGCTCAATGACACCGGTGCCGGTGAGGTAGCCCCAGATGCGGTTGGCATAGCTCATCGCAAAGTAGTCGTTGTCGGGGCTGGTCATCCAGGCGGCGAACTGCTCGCGACGCGACTTCGGCGCCGACGGTCCCTGGCGGATGAGCTGGGTGTCGTAGGGCACGCGCGGCGCCACCGGCTTGCTGGTGCGCAGGTGGTTCATCTCGCCCTCGGTCTTGTCGCCAACAATCTCATAGAGCGGCTTGGCGCCCTCGACCGCCGAACCGCCAATGGTTTTTCCGGCGCTGGCCGGATCGGGCTTGAGGTCGATCTGGGCGAAGAAGGCGGCGGTCTCGTAGTATTGGTCCCAGGTCCACTTCTCGAAGGGGTGATCGTGGCACTTGTTGCAGTTGAAGCGCGTGGCCAGGAACAGGTGGGTGGTGTTCTCCACCAGGTTCTCGGCGTCGCGGACGATCTTGTAGTAGTTGGCCGCGGGATTGTCCTTGGTCGAGCCGCTGGCGGTGACGATGCGGTAGGCCATGCGGTCGTACGGGGTGTTCTGCGCGACCTGCTCGCGGATCCAGGCGCGCAGGCTGGCGGCGCCCTCGGCCCCGAGAAACTTGCTGTTCACCTGCAGCATGTCGGCCCACTTGTTGGTCCAGTGATCGACGAAGTCCGGGTTGCCAATGAGCTTGTCGATGACCGCCTCGCGCTTGACCCGTGTGTCGCGGGTGTCGGCCAGGAAGGCACGCACCTCCTCGGGCTTCGGCGGCAGGCCGGTGAGATCCAGATGGATGCGGCGCAGGAACTCGTCGTCGCTGCACAGGCCGCTCGGCTCGATCTTCATGCGCTGCCATTTCTTGGCGACCAATTCGTCGATCCGGCCCCAGGTCTCCGGCTGCTTCCAGACAAAGCCGGTGCGATCGCCCATGACCGTGATCGTGGTGGCGGCGTAGGCGCCCTCAAAGCGCGCCAGGATGGCGGCCTCGCCGCGGCGCAGGCTGTTCATCAGGCCGGTGCTGTCGGCCTCGATGACATCGCCGTTGCCGCTTTCGACAAAGGCCTCGGCGGTGACGTCCTTGACGTAGCCGTCGGCGTAGCGGGCGACGACGCGCATCTGCTGGCGACCGCCAACGCGCTCGATGACCGGGTTCTTCGGGAAGATCTCGATGCTGGCGACGCGCGGGGTCTTCAGATCGAGCTTCGCCCCCTGGCCGATCCAGGCCTTCAGCGTTTCATAATAGAGTTCACCGGGCACGGTGAGCTGGCCGCCCTCGTGCGGCACCGAACCGCTGGCCTTGAGCAGCATGAGCGAGTGCTCGGGCGAGGCGACATTGGCGCGGCGGCTGGCGAGTTCATCGGTGAAGGCGAGCACGTCGAAGATCGGGTCATAACCGCGCAGGCTGAGCTTGAAGCCGGCCTTGCCGTCCTTGGCGCCGTGGCAGGTGCCCATGTTGCAGCCGAGCTTGGAGAGCACGGGCATGACGTCGCGCACGTAGTCGGGCCTGAGCGACTGATCCATGCCGCTCACCGTGAACGGCACCTCGGCGGTGCGGCCCATGAAGGCGATCTTGACCGAGCCCTTGCCGTCCTTGGCAGGGCGCACCAGGCCGCGGGCATTGACGCTCGCGGCATCGGCCGTGGCGGTGAGCTTGGCCAAGCGGGTGATGTCGGCCTTGCTGCCGTCGCTCATCGTCGCGGTGACCAGCAGTTGGGCGTATTCGTTCGGCTTGCCGATGGCGATCTGCTTCGGCTCGACCTCGAGCGAGGCGACCGTCAGGCCGGGCACCAGCGTCTCGACCTTGTCGTCCTTCTTCGCCGTGGCGCGCACACTGTCGTCGGCGATCACCTCGCTGGCCGCCAGCGCCTTGTCCTCGACGAGCGGCACGCTGACGAACTCCTTGGCGACCTTGCCGGTCGCGGCGTCGATGAGGCGGATGCGACCGTCTTGACCGGCGGCGGCCACGGTTTTGCCATCGGGACTGAAGCTGACGCTGAACACCCCGCCCGGCACGGGCGTGCTGCTGAGCAGCTTGACGTCCTTGCTGACCCAGTCATCGAGTTCCTGGCCCTTGCCGTTGACCGTCTCGACAATCTTCTTCACGGCGTCCGGCATGGTGCTGTCGTAGTCGCTCGCATAGACGTTCACCGCGCCGCTGCCCTCGTGCGAGGCGCCGGCGGCGAGGCGCTTGCCGTCCGGGGCGAAGTCGACGCCGAAGATGCGACCCTCCATCGTGGGGAAGCGGCGGATCAGGTTGGCGTTGTCGCCGATGACGCGCTTGGTGATGCGCTCCATGCGGTAGATCGCCGGCACGCCGTCGGTGCCGCCGATGAGCACCTCGTTGCGCAGCGGGTGCCGCGCCAAAGCCTGCACGCCGCCCTTGAGCGCGCCGGGAGTGATCGAGGTGATGTTGTCGATGAAGCGCTGGCTCTCGACCTCGGTGAGCTTGACGCTCATGTCGCGCCCGCAGGAAACCAGGTGCTTGCCATCCATGCCCCACACCGTGTCGAGCACCCAGTCGCTGTGACCGCCCATGAACACGACTTCCTTGCCGGTGGCGGCTTCAAAGGCGCGCAGGCCGTTGTCGCCACAGCCGACGGCGACAAACTTGCCATCCGGCGACCAGCTGGCGCCATAGAGGGTGTCGAAGGTGAGCGGCTTGGACAGCTCCAGCTTCTTCGTCGCCACATCCCAGATCTGGATCTCGCCGAGGCGTGCCGGGCTGCCGCCGGTGACAAGGATCTTTTGGCCGTCGGGCGACCAGGCCAGCTTCTGGATGCGCTCGGACAGACCGACCAGACGCGCGGCGATGCCGCTGCCGTCGGCCTTGTGGATGAGCACCTCGTGGTAGCCGGCGACGGCGAGGAACTGGCCGTCGGGCGAGTGCTCGATCGAGGTCACCGCCGGCGGCGTCACGTAGACCGGCGGGCGGTTCATGTCGTAGTGGGCCAGCGCCGAGGCCGGCGTGTCATCCTTGGCGCCCTCGGTGATCCAGCGGCGGATCAGGTCGATCTGGCTGGCGTGCAGGGGGTCGCCCTTGGGCGGCATCTCGGCCGTCCCGTCGGCGCCGGGCGTCGAAACGGTCAGCAGGTTCGAAGCCTCCGGTTTGCCGGGCACGATCGCGCTGCCCTGCTCACCGCCGGCGAGCAGCTTGGCGAAATCGGTCATCACGTAGTCGCCCTTGGCCTTGGCCGGCTGGTGGCAGCCGGTGCAGTTCGCCTGCAGGATCGGGCGGACGTGCTTGTAAAAGGAGACCGGCTGGTTCGGATCCACGGCTTCCTCCTTCGCCGCCAGGGCGGGAACGGCCGGCAGGGCGAGCAGGATCAGGGCGCTGAATTTCATCTTCATGGCAAAAGGGACGGTTGGGGCCAACGCGCGGAAACGACCCGGGCCAGCCCACTCTTGCGCGCCCGACCGCACCGGCAGGATCGTCCATGCCAGTGCGGGAAATGCACCCCGGCCACGCAGCGCTTGATCGCGGCGGGGTTCTCCGCAGCTTGTGTGTTCATGCCGACGCCGCTTTCCGCCCGCCTCGCCCAAGCCGTCCCGGTGGACTTCTTCCGTCCGCTGACCCGGCCGTCGGCCCCGGTGTACGTGGACTGCGCCGACCGCCTCATCGACGAGGCCGGCGAGGCCGGTCGCCTCTCCCACAAGGAGACCCTGGAGATCCTGCGCGAGGTGCTCGCCGCGCATCCCGGTTCCCTGCTCGCCGAGGACGAGGGATCGGCCCTGCGCGATGCCCGCCAGCGCGCCGGCCAGTTCTTCAACCGCCTGCTCGCCGCCGGCTGGCTCGAGGACCAAACGCTCGGCCTGCACGAGCGCTGGGCGGTCATCGCCCCCGGCCTGCGGCCGCTGCTGCGCATGCTGCGCGACCTCGCCGAGGACGAGGTGGCGGAATTGAAAACCTTTGCCGACACCCTGCGCGGCCTCTGCCAGACGCTGGAGGAAAGCCGCGTGCTCGAGCCGGTGCTCAACGACGCCGACCAGCTGCGCTCAACGGTGACCGACCTCGGCCAGCGCCTCGAGCGCGCGATCGAGCAGTTGCACGCGGTGGAAAAGCTTGTCTCGGGCTTCGAGCAGCGCCAGCGCCAGAGCGATTCGGCGGCCGACACCCTGCACCTGCTGTACCACGAGTTCAGCCGCGGCGAACACATGGTCTGCTACGACGCCCTGCGCCGCGGTGGCCTGCTGTCGCGCATCGAGGCCGCCCGCGCGCGGGTCGCCGAACGCGCCGAGGAACCGCTGCTGCGCGAGAAACTCGCGCTCGGCCTGCGCGAGCACTACGGCTACGAGGACCGCGAGGCCTACGACCGCGCCGTGCGATTGCTGGGGCGACTCGAGCGCGACCTCGGCGGCCTGAAGCGGCGCGCGGAGGCGATCGATCTGCGCATGGCGGCCTTCAACCGGCTGTCGCAGCAGCGCTACCGCTACCAGACCGAGCTGCGCGGCCGCAAGCCCGAGCGCGTCAAGGCCTACTGCGAGGCGGTCAGCACCGCCCACGCCGGCACCCGCTTCGCCGATCTCGCCGGTCAGCCGGCCGATTTCGCGCCGCTCTGCCTGGAGACCCGCTTCTTCTACGGCCTCGAATCGCTCTTCAAACCGCGCCGCACCAAGCTGCCGGTCGACCTGTCCTTCGCCCCCGGCCAAGCCGAACGCCAGAGCGAGGAGGACGTGCTCGCCGCCTGGAAGGAACGCCAGCGCCTCGCCCTCACCCCGCAGCGCGCCGCGCGTTTGGTCGCCCGTCTCGCCGCCGCACCCGGCGACCAGGCCAGCACCGACACCCTCACCTTGGAAACCGCCGACGACCTGCTCGACCTGCTCGCCGCGGTCGCCTACCAGCAGTCGCCCGGCCTCGCCGGCAAACGCGTGCGCTGGAGCGTCGACGGCCCCCGCCGCCGCCACGGCCTGGAGCCGGAAAAGGTGCCCATGGATGCCCAGGTCGGCCACCGCATCGAACGCTTCACCGTCACCCGCAGCGCCTGAGCCGCGCGCAGCGCCCTGGAGTGCTCCAGTCCCCTGGAGCTCTGGCAAACCCGGGCAGCTGGGCGCCAGCGTTGGGCATCCGCGTGGGATGTGGCCACACGGGTGAGCGAAAGCGGCGCAGAAGCGCCGCACTCCACGTCCGCAGGCGCGGCAGTCCATTGCAGTTGAACAAGCCGGCGGGTTCTTTATGCTCGCGCTTCCATGCCCGCCTCCGACGACTCGCTCTGGCCCTCTTTCTGGCACTCTGTGCCGGCCGAGGACCGCGCGCCGCTGCGCGAGGTGCTGGCGGAACTGCTCGGCCGCGGCGTCCTGCTCGGCGACGAGGGCAGCGGCCGCGAACTCTTCCTGCTCGCCCGCGATCACTACCGCTCCCACCTCGAGGATTACCTCGCCCCGCTCGGCCTCGAATTGATCGTCGACGAGGACCAGTGCCTGCTGCAGGCCCGGCCGCGCACGGAGTCCTGCCTGCTGCTCGGTCGCTTCGACAAGGCCGAGACGCTGGTCCTGCTGGCGCTCTGGCGCCTCTACGACGATGAGCGCAGCAACGGCCTGCAGGAGGCGGTCGTCATCACCGTCGACCAGCTCTGGTCGGCCCTGCGCGTGCATTTCGAGCGCGTCGAACCACCGCAGGCGACCCAGCTCGACGGCATTCTCGCCCGCCTGAAGCGGCATCGCCTCATCCGCACGGCCAAACCCGAGGGCATGAGCCAGCCGGGCGAACTGCAGATCGAGATCCTGCCCAGCCTGGCGCGGGCGATCCCGTTTGATTCGCTGGAGGAATGGCAGGGCCGCTCCGCCGCCTTCGCCCCCGCCGCCACCCGCCAAGCCGCGGAGGAGACCGAGTCATGAGCGCCGGTCGCATCACCCTCAGCCGCATCCTCGCGGTCAACTGGTACGGCTACCGCCAGTTCATCGACGTCGCCGGCCTGACCCTCATCACCGGCGCCAACGGCAGCGGCAAAAGCGCCCTGCTCGACCTCATCCAGTTCGTCCTGCTCGGCGAACAGCAGAGCCGCTTCAACAAGGCCGCCGCCGGCGCGGGCAGCGGTCGCAGCCTGCGCGGCTACTGCCTGTGCGACACCAACACGGTCGGTCGCGACGGCCAGGAACGCTACCTGCGGCCGAGCAGCGTCACCCTCGCCGCCCTCGAATTCACCTGGCCGAAAGGTCCCGACGAGGACGAACCGCGCCGCGAGACCTGGGGCGCGCGCATTGAGTACGAAGGCCCGACCGCCAAGCCCTCGACCCTCTGGTTCCGCGCCGGCCGCCGCCTGGAGTGGTCGGACTTCCTCATGGCCGAGACCGGCCCCCAGGCCATGCGCTTCCTGCCCGAGGACTACTTCCGCACCCGCCTCAAGCGCGACCTCGACGGCGACGCCTGGGACCGCCAGCAGACCTACCTGGCCGAGATGGAACTGCGCTCGCACCTCGGCTTCGACAAGGAGCAGATGGCCAAGACCCTGCCGCGCGCCATGGCCTTCGAGCCGGAGAGCAACTTCGAAAAGTTTGTCCGCGAGTTCCTGCTCGAGCCCGGCCTGCCCGATGTGCGGGCGGTCAAGGCCAGCGTCGACGCCCATCGCCGCGCCCAGGAGCGACTGAACAAGATGCACGACCAGCTCGAACGGCTGGTGCGCATCGGCAACCACCACCGCCAGTGGCGGGATTCGCGCCGCGAGGCCGCATTGTACACCCACCTCGCCGATGCCCTGCGCCATGAGGAGGCCCTGGAAAACCTCGCCGCCCGTCAGGCAAAACTCGAAGAGCGCCGCGCCGAGCACAGCGCCCAGCGCGAGGCCCACGAGGCCGCGCTGGTCGAGCGCGACGAGCTGCGCCGCAAGGT
>JAEYYS010000306.1 GCA_023428335.1 Verrucomicrobiota bacterium
TCCATTGTCTTCACCGCGCTCCAGCTGCGCCCGTCATCGTCGCTGACGCAGAAGCGCGCCTCCTCGGTGTCGGTGTTTTCACCGCCTTGGTTGTGGCCGAAACTGGCGTACAGCCGGCCCTTGTGGAAGCCGAGGCCGACCCCGTGCAGGAAGCGGTAGCCGTCCTTCCTGAACTCGTAGGGTTTGATGACCGAGAAGCGCACGTTCTTGAGCACGGGCAGGTCGGCGGCCTTCGGCACCGGCTGCTTGTCATCCCAGAGCACCGCCTTCTCGATCGGTTCCGGCACGGGCAGGGTGGCGGTGACGGGCTGGTGGAGCGCGGCCAGTTCCGAGGGCGACAGCGCGCGCGGTTCAAACTGTGCGTCGTCGAGCGCGCCGTCCAAGGTCTGTCGGGGCGCGCCATCCAGCACCCCGCCGAGGGTGATCGGCGCAGCCGTGGCGGGCATGGCTTGCGGCAGGTCGGTCCGGCCTTGCAGAACCCCGTTCACCCACAGCTCCACAGTCGCGCCGCGTCGCACGATGGCGAGCTGATGCCAGTGCCCGGGTTTCGGCTCGGTCTTCGCCGTGACGGTCCGCCAGCCCTTCTGCTGGACGTAGAGGCGGAAGCGTCCGTCGGCGTCCACCATGACACCCCATTCGCGCTCGCCCCGGCTGTAGCGGTTTTTCGCGGCGATCATGCGCTGCCCGTCGCGCAGACGCAGCGGATTGCACCAGACGCTGAAGGTGAAGTCGCCGGCCGCACCCAGCGCCGCAGAATCCGTCAGTTCCAGCACGCTGTGTCCGTCGAGCTGCAGGGCCTGGTCCTGCACGCCGGCGATGGCCTGGGCTTCGCCGTGCAGACGCGTTCCCGGTTCGCCGAGCGCGTCCAGCGGCCAGGGCGATGCGTGCAGTGGCAGCGTGATCGAAAGCAGCAGGCAGGGGTTCAACAAGCGCATGCCAGCCCAACGTGCCGTTTGCGACGCTTCATGCGCTTGCGTTGTCGAGGGCGCGCCGAAAAGGAAGTGCTCCCGCCCGGATTCGAACCGAGAACCAAGGGATTATGAGTCCCCTGCTCTAACCGTTGAGCTACAGGAGCGTGTGGCCGTCAGCATGGCGCGGGCGGCGGCAAGGGGCAAGCACGGGCTCAGTTGGCGACCTGGGCGGCGCCTTCGAGGATCTCGACGTGGAACCCGGCGAGGTCGCCGGCGTCGCGGCCGATGACGAGGGTGACGGGGTGGCTGCCGGCGGGCAGGTCGAGCACGAGCTCGGGCGTCACTTCCTTGAGGGAGGCCTCACCGACGACGACCTCGACAGCCTTGGTGCTGCTGAGGCCGAGCTTGACCTTGCCGGGGCTGTCGAGCTTGAGGGTGAACTGGGCGATCTTTGGAAACCAGGGATACATCTTCGCCATGGTCACCTCACTGAGCGGCAGTTCACCACCAACCTTGGAGAAGCGCAGTTCCCAGGGATAAGCGCCGTCCTTCTCATGCAGGGCGTGCAGGCCGACGTGGCGGACGTGGTCGATCTGCTCTCCCGTCATCGGGCCCATGACGCGCCAGGTGCGCACGAACCGATTCGGCTTGATTTTGTAATCGCCCTCGCGGCCGAGTTCGGACATGAAGCGGACGAGGTCGACGAATTCATCCTCGCGCAGGCTGGCGGTGAGGCCGGGTGGCATCATGCTGGCGGGGCTCATCTGGCGGCTGGCGACCTGCGACTTGGGCACGCGCTGCAGCTGGTTGGCGGGATCGCGGATGACGAGTTCCTCGCTGCCGTCCTGGACCAGGCCGCCGCTGACGACCTTGCCGTCCTTGGTGGTGACGATGACCATGTGGTAGCCTTCCTTGATCTTGGCGCTCGGGTTGAGCAGGCTCTCGATCAGGTAGTCGACCGGGGCGCTGCCGCCGATGCTGACGAGGTTCGGGCCGAGCACGCCGCCGGCGTCGCCGATGGCGTGGCAGGTCTGGCAGAGCAGGTTGGCGCGACGGTAGATGTCCTCGCCGCGTTTCGGATCGCCGAGGGTCTTCACTTTTTCGACGAGGGCCGCCATCTGCTCGGGGGTGAGGGCCTGGTTCATCGACTTGACGCCGCCGGCCTGGCGCAGGGCTTCTTCGAGCGGACCCTGGATGCCACGGGTGGAAACCCGGCGCACGGCCTCAAGGGCGATGGCTTCGGGGATCGTCTTGCCGGCGAGTTCCTTGGCGAGCACGTTCGGCAGTTGCTTGTTCTGCAGGAAGGTGTCGAGGATCGGCACGGCTTCGGCGCTGGTTTTGGCGGCGGCGAGGAATTCGACAGCGCGCTTGGCGGCGAGCTGCGGGCCGGTGGCGGTGAGGCCCTGCATGGCCGCCTGGCGCAGGGCCGGGCTGGAGGCCTCGGCGCTGAGCAGGGTGGCGACCGCCTCGCGGGCGGGCTCCACCTTCCAGGCGCCGGCGAGCAGGGCGGCGCGCTGGACGATTTCGGGGTTCGTATGGGCCAGCCAGGCGCTGACCGTGGCGGCAGCGTCCTTGGGCGTGACCGCGCGCACGCTGGCGGCCTTGAGCAGGGCGTCGAGCAGGCCGGTGTGATGGGCGGCGAGCTTGGCCTCGTTGACCATGGCGATCATCTGCGCGGCCTGTTCGGCGTTGGCGACATCACCGGCCATGGCGAGTGCGGCGGCGGCGTCCTCGCTGGAAAGGCGGCCGGCCTGGAGGGCTTCGAACAGCGGCTTGAGCGCCTCGTTGCGGCCGGAGGCGCGCATGGCGTAGACGAGGTGGCGAGGGTTGTCGTTGAGGGTGATGGTCTCCTTCTGGTAAGCGGGCAGCCAGACGGTGGCCTGCTCGCGGGCGGTGAGTTCGAGCAGGAAATCGAGGTTCTCATCCATGGGCTGGTCGAGCACGCGCATGGCGACGTCGAAGGCCTTCGGCTGGCGCATGTCGGCGAGCACGGCGACCGCCCACAGGCGCACCTGGGCGTTGTCGTCGGCGACCGCCTTCTTCAGCACGTCGAGCGCCTCGGGCAGTTCGCGCCAGCGGTGGCTGAGGATGCGCAGGGCGGCGGCGCGGATGCGGGCGTCGGGAGCGGCCCAGAGTTCACGCCAGAGTTTGGCGGAGAAACGGTTCAGGCCCTCGCGGGTCCAGGCGGCTTCGAGCAGCAGGTGCCAGTCGGCCTCGCTGGCCTTGGGCAGGGCCTCCGACCAGGTGCGCAGGGCGGGCAGGACTTCGGCGGCGCCGCGTTCGCGCAGCTCGCGCTTGGCAAAGTGACGGGTCCAGGCGCGGTCGCTCTTGAGCATTTCCAGCAGTTCCGGCACGGGGGCACCGGCGATCTTGGGCTTTTCGCTGAGCGGCCGGCCCTTGGCGGTGAGGCGCCAGATGCGGCCATGCACGAGGTCGCGGCGCGGGTCGCGGAAATCGACCTCGCCGTGCTGGATGATGGGGTTGTACCAGTCGGCGATGTACAGCGCGCCGTCGGGGCCGGTGCGCACGTCGATGGGACGGAAGGCGCGGTGGTTGGAGGCGAGCACATCGGCTTCCTGCTTGGCGAGGTAGCCGCTGCCGCTGGCAGTGAGCTTGAAGCGGTTGACGCGGTTGCCGCGGAAGTCGTTGGTCACCCAGGAGCCGCGCCAGTCCTCGGGCCAGTGGGGATCGTCGAGGTACTCGAGGCCGCACTGCTTGGGCTGGCCGGGGCTGAGGCCGCTGAGGGTGCGCGCGGCGCCGGGCGAGGTCTTGAAGACGCTGCCGGGGAAGATATAGTTCAGGCCCTCGCCGCCGGCACCGTCGGTGGCGAAGCTCTGGCCCCACTTGTCGAATTCAAAGCCCCAGGGATTGATCAGGCCCTTGCTGAGGATTTCCAGCCGGCGCGTTTCTGGGCGGAACTCCCAGACACCGCCACCCATGAGCCGGCGCACACCGTGCGGGGTCTCGATGTGGCTGTGGATGTAGATCGACTGCAGGAAGTACAGCAGGCCCTCGGGCCCGTGGCGCATCGTGTGCAGCAGGTGGTGGGTGTCCTCGGTGCCGAAGCCGCTGAGCACGATCGTGCGTTCATCGGCCTTGAGGTCGCCGTCAGTGTCGCGCAGGAACAGCACTTCGGTTGAGTTGGCGACATAAACGCCGCCGTCGCCCGGGATGACGGCGGTCGGGATGTGCAGGTTTTCGGCGAAGACCGTCGACTTGTCGGCGCGGCCGTCGTTGTTGGTGTCCTCGAGCACGACCACCTGGTCCTTGGCGGCGTCGCCGGGCTTGATCTGCGGGTAGGTGGTGCTGCTGACGACCCAGAGCCGGCCCTGGCTGTCCCAGTTCATCTGCACCGGCTTCTGGATCATCGGTTCCTGAGCCCAGAGGGTCACCTCCAGGCCTTCGGGCACGACGAAGCCGGCCTTCTGCACCTCCGGATTCGGGTCGGGCAGGTCGGCGGCGGACTTGGGCTGGGAGGCGAGGGCACAGGAGGCGGCTCCGAGCAGGACGGTGAGGCGGGCGATCATGGCGGCGGGCAGTGGGCCGGGAAGGCGGGTGAAATCAGAAATGTGTGGGCGGAAGGGAGAAACCTCACAGGCGCTTGCGGGCGTCGAGCAGGCCGGCCTTGAGCGCCTGGATTTTGGCGTCGGCCTGGTCGATCAGCGGGTCGAACATGGGGATCTCGCGGGCGTTCTGGCCCTGCTCATGCTTGCGGAAACCGAACAGATAGGTCTCGTTCTGCGGCCGCCAGCGGTTGAAGAAGAGTTCGTCCTTGTGCAGCACCTCGCGGCGCAGCGGTTCGAGTTCGGCGGCGGTGACCTGCGGCACGCTCAGGCCGAGTCCCTCGATGAGCTTGTGGCTCAGTTTCTCATAACCGGCCAGCGTGTAGTGCACGCCGTTCTCGGTGAGCGGTGTGGCGACGACGCCGGGCTTGGGTACGCCGCCCATGAGTTCGAACCAGTCGACAAAAAAGGCGTTCTGGGCACCGGCGAACTTGCGCAGGGCGTCGCGGAAACTCGACAGCGCCTTGTTGGCATCGGTCTGGTCGGGCAGCGGCGGCGGCAGGGTTTCCAGCGGCGGCGGCGAGGCGAGGATGAAACGGACGCCGGGCGACTTGCGGCGGATCAACTCGATCAGGTTGCGGTAGCCGGTGAGGAAGTCGGGCAGGCCGTTGAGGCGGTCGAAGCCCATCTCTGAGCCGTAGCAAAGCAGAACGACAGTGGGCTTGAGCAGTTCGAGGTGCTTTTCCAGTCGCTCCAGGCCCTCCTTGGGCGGGCCGAAGTAGGAGCGGGCATGACCGAAGACGGTGTCGCCGCTCCAGGCCAGATTGCGCACCGTGATCTTCGTTTCGCCGAGCGCCAGGGCCAGCGCCGGTTCGAGGGTGGCGTAGCGCTGCTCGCGCTCGAGCACCGTGCTGCCGAGCAGGACGAGGCGGTCGCCCTCCTTGAATTCAAAGCGCTTCTTCTCGGGCGCCGCGGCTGGCGGTGCGGCGGGTTCCTGCGCGGCGGCGACAAGGGTGAGGCCGGTCCAGGCGGTGAAAAGGACGGTGCGGATCATGGTTGCAAGGTGGGTCTGGTGCACGGCTCGGATCTGGGCAGGCGGGCCCGAGCCATGGCGTGTTCTTCAAGCGATAACGTAAGCATGCAAATGGCTTTCCGGCAAAGGTTGTATCGAATTTGGCAGAGCCGGCTTGTGTCGGGGGCCAAGTGCCTCAGCGACGACGCAAGACAAGCACGACGTCGAGATGCCCGCCATCGAGCTGAAACTCGGTCGCCGCGTCGTGGGTGAAGTCGTGACAGGCCACGGTTTCCAGCTCCGGCACCGAGCGCAGCAGGGCGCGCAGTTGGCGGGTGTCATAGGTGCGGAACGGCCAGCGTGTTTCCTGGGTCTGCGTTTTGCCTTCACGCCGGACGCGCAGGCGGGTGCGCAGGTTTTCCAGGCGCGTGCGCCGGTCGGCCGGCCAGGTGCGGGTGTTGCAGACCACCTCCACCCCGTCGCGGGTCGCCACCCAGCGCTCGTGATCGGGCTGGCTGCGTTCGTAGTCGCTCAGGTGCAGGCCGAGCACGAACAGCCCGCCCGGGCGCAGGGCGTCGGCCACGCGCTGCAGGCAGGCGCGGGCGTCGGCCTCGGTCAGTAGGTACTTGAAGGTGCTGACCAGGCAGTGGGCGAGATCGTAGCTGCCGGCGGCGGGTGCGGTGAAATCCTGCAGCCGATCCGGCCAGAGCCGGGCGCGCAGGCCGGCTGCGGCGAGTCGCTCGCGGGCGTAGTCGAGCATCGGCTGGCTGGCGTCAAAGCCGTCGACCCGCCAGCCGCGACGCGCCAGTTCGAGCACCAGCCGGCCGCTGCCGCAGGCCGGTTCAAGCACGCGCCGGCCACGGCCTGAAGCGCCATGGCGACGCCAAACCGCCTCGAGGAAATCGGCTTCGCGCGGTGTGTCGGCGTCGAAGATGATGTCGTAGTACAGCGGCGTGTCGTACCAGTCGCGGGTGGCCATGGCACAACCAAACCCGGTCAGCCGGAACTGGCCAGCAACAATTCAGCCGACCGCGACGACCGCCTTGACGACGCCGCTGCCGGGCGTGGTCCAGTCGTGCAGGGCGGTTGCCAGCTCGTCCCAGCAGGCGCGGTGGCTGATCCAGGGGCGGGTGTCGATGCGGCCGGAGCGGATGAGCCCGAGGATGCGCGGAAAATCGGCACTGAGGGCGTTGCGACTCGCCAGCAGGGTCAGCTCGCGACGGTGGAAGAGCGGATCGTCGAGCGGCACCGGTTCGGCGGTGATGCCGACGTAGACAACGCGGCCGGTGAAGCGGGCGAAGCGCGGAGCGCGCGCCATCGACGTGGCATTGCCGGTGGCATCGATGACGATCTGGGCGCAGGGCGCGTCGGCCAATTCGGCGACCGCGGTGACCTCGGGGTAATGCTGTTCGACAAAGGCGCGGCGGGCGGGGCTGGTTTCCAGCACGGTGATGCGGCGCGCGGCGAGACGGGCGAACTCGAGCACGCTCAGGCCGATCGGTCCGGCACCGACGATGAGCACGTCTTCGTCGGCGGCGGGGGCCGCGCGGTCGACGGCGTGGCAGCCGATGGCGAGGGTTTCGACCAGGGCGAGCTGCTCGAAGTCGAGCGAGTTGTCCGGGTGCAGGCGGCGGGCCGGCAGTCGCCAGCGCTCGCGCAGGCCGCCATCGATGTGCACGCCGAGCACCTGCAGCGTTTCGCAGCAGTTCGTGCGACCCTGGCGGCAGGCATGGCAGTCGCCGCAATTGAGGTAGGGCTCCACCGCACAGCGGTCGCCGGGCTGCAGGTGCCCGACACCGGGGCCGACGGCCAGCACCTCGACGCCGAGTTCATGGCCGAGCAGGCGCGGGAAGGTGATGAAGGGCATCTTGCCGAGCCAGCCGCTGATGTCGGTGCCGCAGACGCCCATGGCGCGGACGGCAACGAGGGCCTCGCCCGGCCCGGGCGATCCGGGTTCGGGCAGGTCGATCCAGTCGAACTGCTGCGGGGCGACGAGTTGCAGGGCGCGCATGGGCGCCGAGCATGGCACGGAAAGCGTTTCTGAAAAGTCCGGCTTCAGGCGCTGGCCGGGGTGGCGAGCGCGCGCCGGATCAGGTCGAGGCTGGCGTTGCCGCCGCTCAGCATGCAGGCGACGCGGGCGCCGTGCCACTGGGCGCGGGTCTTTTTCAAGGCCGCCCAGGCAAGGGCACCGGCGCCTTCGGCGAGGTTGTGGGTGGCTTCGAGCAGTTCGCGCATGGCCGACAGGGCCTCGTCGTCGGTGACCGTGACGATGGCATCGGCATGGGTGCGCACGAGTTCCAGCGCGTCCGCGTTGGGCGTGCTGCAGGCGACGCCTTCCGCCACGGTGGTGGTGCTCGGCTGGGTGAGCCGTCGGCCCTCGGCAAAGGAGCGGGCGTAGGCGTCGGCATGGGCGCTGACCACGCCGATCAGCCGGGTTTTCAAGCCCAGCGCCTGGCGCGCGGCGGCCAGGCCGCAGAAGCCGGAGCCGAGGCCGATGGGCACGAAGACCGCGTCGAGCGGCGGCGTTGCGCGGAACAGTTCGAGTGCCGCGGTGGCCACCCCGCGCACCAGCCAGGGATGAAAGGAGGGCACCGCGTGCAGGCCTTCGGTTTGGGCGAGCTCGCGCGAATGTTCGAGCGCCTCCTGGAACTCGCGCCCGAGTTCGACGAGTTCGGCGCCGAGCGCGCGCATGGCGGTGTTTTTGTCCGGGTTGTTGCCGCGCGGCACGACGATCACCGCGCGCAGGCCGTGCTGGCCCGCCGCCCAGGCGATCGACTGGCCGTGGTTGCCGGTCGAGGCGGCGATGACGCCCCGCACTTCCGGTTCGGCGCGGCGTAGTTCGTCGAGGTAGATCAGGCCGCCGCGCACCTTGAAGGCGCCGACCGGGGTGTGGTTTTCGTGCTTGACCCAGACCTGCGCGCCGGCGGCGGCCGAGAGCAGCGGCCACGGGTGGGCCGGTGTCGGCGGCACGAAGGGACGGAGGCGTTCAGCGGCCGCTTCGATCTCGTCCAGGCTGGGCAGGGGCGGGGTCATTCGGTGTCGGCCACACTGGCATCAAGCCGCAGCCAGTCCAGCAGCTCTTCACGGCCCATGCGGGTGAGCAGGCCTTCCAGGCCGTCGGCGCTGCCGACCAGATCGCTGGCGAGTCGCCCCTTGTCCTCGAGCAGGGCGTCGATGCGTTCCTCAAGCGTGCCGCGGCAGATCAGGGTGTGCACGACGACGGCGCGGCGCTGGCCGAGGCGATGGGCGCGGTCGGTCGCCTGATTTTCCACGGCCGGATTCCACCAGCGGTCGAAGTGCACGACGTGGCTGGCGGCGGTGAGGTTGAGGCCGGTGCCGCCGGCCTTGACGCTGGCGACCAGGAAGGGCGGGCCGTCGGCGCGCTGGAAGGTTTCGACGAGTTCCGTCCGCCGCCGCACCGGCGTGCCGCCGTGCAGCACCAGGCCCTCGCGACCGAACCGGCCGGCGAGGAAGCGGGCGAGCGGATCGCAGGTCTCGCGGAACTGGGTGAAGACGAGCAGGCGCTCGTGCTGTTCGGCGAGGGCTGTGGCGATCTCGCCGAGGCGCAGGAACTTGCCGCTGGCTTCCGGCTGCCAGGCACCGTCGCCATTCCAGTGGCTGGGATGGTTGCAGACCTGCTTGAACTGGCTGAGCAGGCCGAGCACGAGGCCGCTGCGTTCCTTCGGATCCAGCAGCGGGTCGGCGAGGCGGCGCGCGAGCTGGTCGACGAGCTTGGCGTAGATCGAGGCCTGGCGCCGGGTCAGGCCGCACCAGGCCTTGACGACGATCTTGTCGGGCAACTCGGGCAGCAGGCGCTTGTCGGTCTTCAACCGGCGCAGCAGGAAGGGTCGGACGAGTCGGCGCAGGGGCGCGAAGCCCTCGGAGTCGCGGCTGCACTGCTGGAGCAGGGCGGCGAACTCGGCCTGGCTGCCGAGCAGGCCGGGCTGCAGAAAGTCGAACAGGCTCCAGAGATCACCCGGGCGATTTTCCACCGGCGTGCCGGTGAGGGCGAGGCGGGCGGTTGCGGTCAGTCGCTTCACCGTGCGACTGACTCCGCTCGTCGGATTCTTGATGATTTGCGCCTCGTCGAGCACGACCAGACTCCAGGGGTGCGGTTGCCAGGCCTCGGCGCGCTGGAGCAGGGCGTAGGTGGTGAGCACAGCGTCGTGGCCGGCCAGGCGGGCAGGATCTTCCAAGACAGGCTCGAGTTCGGAGCGCGACTGGAAGGCCGGGTGGGCGACGAAGA
Organism: Verrucomicrobiota bacterium; assembly: GCA_023428335.1. Classification (GTDB taxonomy): domain Bacteria; phylum Verrucomicrobiota; class Verrucomicrobiia; order Verrucomicrobiales; family Verrucomicrobiaceae; genus Prosthecobacter. The sequence continues at coordinate 9,673 of JAEYYS010000306.1, forward strand.
GGCGCAGGTCCGGTGCAAAGCGGGCGGCCTCGGCCTGCCAGTTGCCGAGCAGCGAGGCGGGCACGACCAGCAGGGCGGGGCCTGGCGTTTCCGAACGGCGGGCCAGCAGCAGGGCGAGCACCTGCAGGGTTTTGCCCAGGCCCATGTCGTCGGCCAGACAGGCGCCCAGGCCGAGCCGGGTCATGCCCAGCAGCCAGGCCAGGCCTTCGAGCTGATAGGGTCGAAGGTTGGCGCGCAGGCCGGGCGGAGGTGTGGCCGTGGCGGGTTGGCGCAGCAGGTCGAGGGCACGGGCGAGCGCCTCGCCGGCTTCGGCCCGGCTCCACTCGCCGAGACCGGCGGGCGGTTCCGCCTGCTTGAGC
>JAEYYS010000332.1 GCA_023428335.1 Verrucomicrobiota bacterium
GTGTTGCATCAGGGCGACTTCACCTATTCGGTGATCGTGCCGGCGACGGATCCCTGGGCGCAAACAACGGCCCTGGAAAGCTACCGCAGCTTGCATGGCAGCCTCGCCGAAGCGCTCTGCGAGCAAGGCCAGGCCGGCTGCCGACTGGCGCTGCCCGAGGACGTCATTGAGGCGCCGTTCTGCTTTGTTGCTCCCGCCGTGCACGATGTCATCCGCGGTCAGGTCAAGGTCGCCGGGGCCGGTCAGCGCCGCGGTCGCCTGGGCCTGCTGCACCAGGGCAGCGTCCAGCAGGTGGTGCTGCCGACCGGCTTCTGGCGGGCTTGGGCGGCTCGCCTGGCCCGCGAGGTCGAGCTGGTGAGCGAAGTGCCACCGCCGGTGCAGGCGCGCGCCGAGGAGCTGCTGCGCGATCGCTACGCCCTGCCGGAGTGGTTGGAGGAACGCGACGACCGACTCAGCCCGCGATGACCCGGATCTTCGTTTACGGCACCCTCAAGCGCGGCGGCAGCAACCACGGCTGGTTGCGCGGCCAGAAGTTCATCGCTGAGGCGCGCACGCAGCCGCAGTTCCGCCTCTTCGACCTCGGCGGTTATCCCGGCCTGGTGGCCGATGCCCAAAACGGCCTGGCCGTGGAAGGCGAGGTCTGGGAGGTGGATGCTGCCGCCCTGGCGCGGCTGGATGAACTCGAAGACATCGACGGCGGCGAGTACGCGCGCCAGCCGTTGCCCCTGCAGGCGCCCTTCGAATCGGCGGTCATCGAGGGTTATGTGTATTTGTGGAGCGTCGCCGGCCGCCCCGATCTCGGCGCGCGCTGGTGATCGCGGGCAAGATGCCCGGTGCGGCCGCGTTATCAGGCCGCTTCATGAAATCCCTGCTGCTCTCCCTCGCCCTCGCCACCGGTCTGCAGGCCGCGGCCCCGCCCAACTTCGTCTTCATCTTCTGCGACGACCTCACCGTCCAGGCCATCAGCGCCTACGGCCACAAGCTCAAGCTGCTGGAGACGCCGCACATGGATCGCATCGCCAAGCAGGGCATGCTCTTCGAGCGCTGCCTGGTGCCGAACTCAATCTGCGGCCCGAGCCGGGCGGTGATCCAGACCGGCAAGTACAGCCATCGCAACGGCTTTTACCACAACGGCAGCCGCTTCGACAGTTCCCAGCCCACCATGCCGAAGATGCTGCAAAAGGCCGGCTACCAAACCGCCGTCATCGGCAAGTGGCACCTCGTCAGCGATCCGGTCGGCTTCGACCACTGGCACATCCTGCCGGGGCAGGGCCTCTATTACAATCCGCCGATGATCCGCGACGGCCAGCAGGTCAAGCACGAGGGTTACGTCACCGACCTCATCGGTGATTTCTCGGTCGAGTGGCTCAAGCAGCGCGACAAAACCAAACCCTTCCTGCTGATGAGCCAGCACAAGGCACCGCATCGCGAGTGGGCCCCGGCCCTGCGTCATCTCGGCTGGCAGGGCGACCGCGTCTTCCCCGAGCCGGAAACCCTGTTCGATGATTATGCCGGCCGCGGTCGCGCCGAGAAGGAGCAGGACATGACCCTGGAGAAAACCTTCACCGAGCGCGATGCCAAGCTGACGCCGCCGCCGAACCTGACGCCCGCCCAGCTCAAGGTCTGGAACGCCTACTACGAGCCGCTCAACGAGCAGATGCGCCAGGCCAGCCTCAGTGGCGACGACATCGTCCGCTGGCGCTACCAGCGCTACATGCACGACTACCTCGCCACCGTGAAGGCGGTCGATGAAAACGTCGGCAAACTGCTCGATGCGCTGGAGGCTGAGGGCGTCGCCGACAACACCCTCGTGGTGCTGTCCTCCGACCAGGGCTTTTATCTGGGCGAACACGGCTGGTTCGACAAACGCTGGATCTACGAGGAATCGCTGACCACCCCGCTCTTCGCCCGCTGGCCCGGCAAGATCCAGCCCGGCAGTCGCTCCTCGGCCATGGTGTCGATCCTCGACCTGCCCGAGACCTTCCTCGAAGCCGCCGGCCTGCCGGTGCCGGCCGACATGCAGGGCCGCAGCCTGCTGCCGATCTTCGCCGGTCAGACGCCGGCCGACTGGCGCAAAAGCTTCTACTACCACTACTACGAGTTCCCCGGCGCGCACAGCGTGCGCAAGCACTACGGCGTGGTGACGGATCGCTACAAGCTCTTCCACTTCTACGAACCCGACGTGAATGATTGGACCCTCATCGATCGCGAGTCCGACCCGAACGAGATGCGCAACGTCTATGACGATCCGGCCCACACCGCCGCGCGTGCGCAGTTGCACGCCGAGCTGACTCGCCTGCGCACCGAACTGCAGGTGCCCGAGCAGGACCCGCCCGAATCCTTCCTGCGCCCCGGCGCCGGCAAGGGCAAAAAAGCCGGAGGCAAAAAGGCCGGTGCCAAGAAGGCCCAGGCCGGCAAGGCCGCGAACTGACCGCAATGCTGCGTCGTCTCGCCCTGGTCTTGTTCGTCGCCGCCGCGCCCGCCGTGGCACAGCCGCCGAACGTGCTGCTCATCCTCGCCGACGACCTCGGCTGGGCCGATGCCGGTTGCTATGGCAACACCTACAACGAGACGCCGCACCTCGACCAGCTCGCCCGCGAGGGCCTGCGCTTCACCCAGTTTTACGCCGGCCCCGTCTGCTCGCCGACCCGCGCCAACCTGCAGAGCGGTCGCGACCAGGCGCGCTACGGCATCACCCAGCACATCCCCGGCCATCGCCGGCCCTGGGCGAAGCTGAGTGACCCGGCCGTACCGCTGCAGTTGCCGCTCGAGGTCGAGACCTTTGCCGAACGCCTGGCAAGCGCCGGCTATCGCACCGGTTACTTCGGCAAGTGGCACCTCGGCGGTCGCGGCTTCGGTCCCGGCGATCAGGGCTGGCAGAGTGCCGAGGAAACCAAGGGCAACGTCCAGAAGCAGGGCGGCGTCGAGCGACGCACCACCGAGTACCTGACCGACAAGGCCATCGCCTTCCTCGAGGCCGGGCGCGACCAGCCCTTCCTCCTGCAGGTCTCGCACAACGCCGTGCACATCCCGCTCAGCACCACACCCGAGTGGCTCGACCACTTCCGCGCCAAACCCGCCATGCCCGGCTATCCGAGCCGACCCGACTACGCCGGCCTGCTCGCCGAACTCGATGCCAGTGTCGGTCGCCTGCTCGCCGCCCTCGACCGCCTCGGGCTGAAGGACAACACCCTCGTCTTCTTCGTCTCCGACAACGGCGGCCTCGAGCACGAGCAGAATGGCACCGTCGTCACCTCCAACCGGCCCCTGCGCGGCGAAAAGGGCAGCCTCTACGAAGGCGGCATCCGCGTGCCGGCCATCGCCCGCTGGCCCGGCCGCATCCCCGCCGGCACCATCTGCACCACACCCGCCATCACCACCGACCTGCATGCCACCTTCGCCGCGCTCGCCGGCGTCGCAGTGCCAGAGGGCGCGCTCGACGGCGTCAGCCTGCGGCCCCTGTTCGCCGATCCGGCCGCGCCGCTGGAGCGCGAGGCGCTGTTCTGGCATCTGCCGCACTACCACCACAGCACCCCCGCCAGCGCCGTGCGCCGGGGCGACTGGAAACTGCTCGAGTTCTTCGAGGACGACCGCCTGGAGTTGTATCAGCTCGCCGACGATCCCGCCGAGACAAAGAACCTCGCCAGCGCCGAGCCCGAGCGCGCCCCCGCGTAGCGGCAGATCCTGCACGACTGGCGCGCCCGCGTTGGCGCCCGCCTGCCGGTGGCCAACCCGCAGCACGACCCCGCCCGCGCCGGCGAACTCGCCAAGCCCGGGCGCGGTCGCTGAACCCTTGACGGCGACCCGCCGCTGCCGGCATGGTGACGCCGCCATGACCTATTACCTCGTCAAACTCTTACTCAGCGCCGGAGTCATCGTCGCCGTCACCGAGGTCGCCAAGCGCAACAACGCCGCCGCCAGCGTCCTTCACTCGCTGCCGCTGACCTCCCTGCTCGCCTTCATCTGGCTCTACGCCGAGACCCGCGACGCCGGCCTCATCGGCCGCCACGCCTACGACACCTTCTGGTTCGTCCTGCCCACCCTGCCCATGTTCCTGCTCATGCCCTGGCTCATCCGCAAGCTCGGCGGCTTCTGGCCCGCCCTCGCCGCCGGCGTGCTCGGCACCTTCCTGCTCTACCTGCTGACCATGCGCCTGCTCAAGGCCGCCGGCGTGGAACTGTAGGGGAGCGGGGGAGTTGATGGCGGATGGTTGATGGTTGATGGAGGGAGGGCGCTTCAGAAGGGAGCACCGCAGAGGGCACGAAGGTCATGGAGGTGGAACGGGTAGGGCGCCGCTGCGTCGGCGCCGTGGTTTCTGCTGTAGGCGGGGGCATTGACCCCGCGTTCCCGGATGTCCGGCACTTCGCCAACCCGTTTTGAACCGCTGATGAGACGCTGATTTGACGCTGATTTGACGCTGATGCTGAGAAGAGGATGGGGGCCCATGTAGGCGACGTCGCCAGACGGCGGGGCTTGAGTACATTGGATGCAGCACCTTCCCGATCCCGCATTGTGGCGAATAGCGAAGCGCCATCTGCAGGTGGGGGCAGTGACCCCGTGGTTCGGGCCATGGATCGGTTTCCAACTTGGCCATCTGCGGTTCAAGCCGCAGCCACTTTCGCAACCCCAGCGCTGTCGGGTCGCCGGAGGCTTGCCCGGTCTTTTTCTTGACGGGATTCCCCGTGTTTGACAGTCTCCTGCCATGCAAGTTTTCAGCGACGAAGTCTGCCCGCCCGGGCGGCCTTTGTGCGTACAAAGCCTCAGTGTGTCCGAACTTGTTCTGGCAACGGGAGGCTGAAGGGTACTGCTCGCCAAAGAAATAGAATTCCCTGCCATGATCCTTCGAGCACTATTGGCGATCATGTCGCTCACATTGCAAGTATCAGCCGATGATGGGGTTCGCTTTTACGTCTTTGAAGAGACCAAGACCGATACTCTGCATTATGAGCATGTGTTGGACATGACCGTCTATGACTTTGAAGCTCCTTGGGTGAGGTTATACACCGAACTTAGAGTTTATGGCTGCCGCCAACCGAGGTTCTCATACAGCCACGAGCGGTTTGAGGCTCACATCTCCCGTCAACAGCTTCAGCAGTTACGAACGTCTCTAGCGGGTGTTGCCAAAAAGTCACTGGAGTTTAAGCCGCGAACAGTCTCACAAGCCGGGTGGACGCATGGCTGGCTAGATCTTGGCGGAAAAAACAATAGCATCAACCTTCCCACTCAGGGGATGGAGTATGTTGAGTTGCGTGCCAGAGTGACCCAATTTTTAGAATCTGTTGTTCCATCAACCAAGCGCAAGACCACCAAGTTTGAACTGCAGGGTGAGACTATTGCAGCCCAAGAAGTGACGTTCGCCGACCTGCTGAAGACTCCTGAGAAGTTTGATCAGAAGCGTATTCGGCTGAGGGGATATTGGCACCGTGAGTTTGAGAACAGCAACTTCGGTCCCAGAAAGGGAGCGGATTACAAGGAGTCCATTGGGCTGGGCGCCCCTTCGACCTTCGCTGACGCCAAACAGATTCAGAATGTCAACGACACCGACATTGTAGCAGAGGGAACATTTGAGCTGTGGCCTGGCGGCGACATGCCGCCACGGCGCGGCGTTTTGACACGATTGACACTACTAAAGAAGACGAAACCATGATCAGCGAACAATAAAGGGTGCAGGTAACGGCTCGTGTGGCATCTGTCGTGTCAGCAATGTCTTGCGCTCGCCGTCGCCTATTCCGAGTTGATCACTCCTGCCGGACTCGATGAAGCCCACCGCCCTTTGGCCCCGCTGCGTTCCAAGAAACTCCAGCCCCGGTCTGAGGGGGCGCGAGTGTGCCGAAGGTCACTCGCTTTGGGTGGTGGCCACGCGCTGGACCCTGAGCGAGCAGGCCACCGCCCTGCGCGCGCTCCGGTCGTTAAGGTAGTCCTCACACTCCGTGTGAGGTGCAGGGGGATCCTCACACGGAGTGTGATGGCTACATTCCAGCAGGCTGCGCGAGGCTCGCTTCCTGGGCCTGCGGCGGCGAAAGGCGCGTCCGAGGGCCGAAATCCACGAAAAAGGGCGGAAATGGCGTGGAATGACCGGGAAAACGACGGTTTCGTGCGCGGGACAAGATTGAGGTGCCCGGGAAACTGGCAGTTTTGTGCGGGGGACAAGCTTGAGGTGCCCGGGAAACTGGCAGTTTTGTGCGGGGGACAATCTTGAGG
>JAEYYS010000388.1 GCA_023428335.1 Verrucomicrobiota bacterium
ACCCTCAACTTCATCCCGGCCCTGGCCACCATGCTCATGGGTGCGGTCACCGCCGAACTGCTGCTGCGCAGTCGCTCCAGTGCCGCGCGCCAGAGCCTGTACCTGCTCGCCGCCGGCGCCGCCTGCCTGCTCGCCGGCACGCTGCTCGGCCTCGTCGCCGTGCCGATCGTGAAACGCATCTGGACGCCGTCCTGGGTGCTGTTCAGCGGCGGCTGGGTGCTGCTGTTTTTGGCGGCTTTCCACTGGCTGGTCGAGGCGCGCGGCCAGCGCCGGCTGGTCTTCCCGCTGGTCGTGGTCGGCATGAACAGCCTCTTCATCTACCTGATGCACAGCCTCTGTGCCGGCTGGATTGCCGGTCGCCTGAAGGTGCACTTCGGTACCGCCGCCTTTGCCGGCACCTGGGGGCCGGTGGCGGAGAAATGCGGGGTGCTCGCCGTGCTTTGGCTGCTCTGCTACTGGCTGTACCGCCAGCGCGCCTTCCTGCGACTTTGACAGGGCAGGGGGTGCTCGCCAGGGCGGACTCAGCGTTTGCCCTGCGCCTGCCACCAGGCCTCGATGGCTGGGATGTCGAACAGGCGGAACTTGCGGCCGACCCGGTTCTCGAAGGTGATCTGGGCCTGCTTGGCGACGTCGAGCATCGGGTCTTCCTTGAGGGCTTTCAGCAGTCGCTCGGTGGTGTCCGCCTCGTTGCTGGAGCGCAGCAGGAAGGCCGCGCGCAGGCGCGCCTCCCAGGGCTGCTTGAGGTCGGCCAGCAGCCCGTGCAACTGCGCCGGTGTCAGGTCGGCCTCGCGGGTCAGGCCGGCCTCCTTGAACAGTTCCTGCACCGGCAGGGTGTAGCCCGGGTCGATGCCGATGCCCATGTCGTAGTAGGCCTGCACGCGCTTGAATTCCGCCTGGGCGGCGTGGACGAGTTGCTTCATCTCGGGATCGAGCATGGCCTCGACCAGCGACTGCAGTGCGTCGCGGCTGCCGGTGGCGATGGCGCGGTCGGCGTAATCGCTGAGGCGGTTGCGTTCCTTGATGAGGATCAGTTCGCGCGTCGCCGGCGACACGCTGGGCAGCATGGCGGCGACCTCGGCCGCGCGGCCCGGGTCGCGTCCCTCGCCGCCGCTGCCGCTGAGACTGTTCTGCTGCAGAAGCAGGGCCATGCGATCGGCCATTTCCTGCAGGCGGCCCTGCAGGCGTTCCTCCTCCCCGGTGCGGGCGTCGAGCCGGGTCTGCAGGGCGCGCAACTGGGTCCGCGCCTCGGCGAGTTCACTTTCCATCGCGCTTGTGTCGGCGGCGGGTGCCGTTGTCACCGGAGCGACTGGCGCTTGGCTGGGGGCGGGTGTTTGCTGCTGGAGCAGGTACCAAGCCGCGGCGGCGAGCAGGCTGCATTGCACCCCGGAAAACGCCAGCAGGGCCGGCCAGCCGACCCCACGGGCCGGTGGGGTTTCGCGCGGTTGCAGGCGCGGCGCGCCAGTGACCAGTGTTTCCGCCCGGGGCGGTGATTCGACAGGGGCGTCCCTGCCGGCGAGCAGGGGCTGGCGTTTGGCGGGCGGCACGGGGCTTTCGGACATGCCGGCATCAAAGCGAGTTTTGCAGCTTTTTCCAGCCCGTCCGCGTGGACAGAAGGAAGTCCCTGTGGCAAGGCGTAGCCTTGAAGATGAGCGAAGCCGCTGTCAGTGCGATTCCCGCCACCGCCGCCGCGCGGCGTGCACGCCTGTTCGCCTGGGGGCTTGCCGGCCTGATCCTGCTGCTGCTGCTTGCCTGGTTGCCCTACCAGCATTGGGATTTCGAACGTCGCTCCAGCCTGCTCGGCGGCATCCTCGCCAAGGCGCGCCAGGACTCCGAATGGATCTTCTGCCTCTTCGTGCCCTTCCTGGTTGGCTGGCTGGTCTGGCGCATGCGCGTGCCGCTGGCCCGGCTGCCGCTGCAGGGCAGTTGGCTGGGCCTGCCACCGCTGCTGCTGGCCATGGGCTTTTACTGGTTTGGTTACAAGGCCGACACCGCCTATCCCGGCTACCTGGCGATCCAGTTGGCCAGCCTCGGCATGATCCTGCTGGTCGGCGGCCGACGCTGGTTCGCCCAACTGGCCTTTCCCTGGGCCTTTCTCGTCTTCATGTGGCCGATGCTGCCGCTGGAATCGCTGCTGGCCTTCCCGCTGCGCGGGTTCACCGCCCAGTTCTCCGCCGCCCTGCTCAACCTCATCGGCATGGACGTCGTGCGCGACGGCACCGCCCTGCATTCCGCCGCCGACGCCCTGCGCGGTTTGGAGCAGGGCGCGCTCTTCCGTCTCGACGTCGAGGAGCCCTGCAGCGGCATCCGCTCGCTGTTCTCGCTGCTGATGATCAGCGCGCTGTACGGCTGGCTGTCGCTGCGCACCTGGGGCGGGCGTGCCCTGCTGTTTGCCAGCGCCATCCCGCTCGCCGTGCTCGGTAACGTCGTGCGCATGGTCCTGCTCACCCTCGGTAGCCGCTGGTTCGGCGTCGAGTTCGCGGTCGGTCGCAACCTCGACGGCCACCAGGAGATGAGTTTCTTCCACACCTTCGCCGGTTTCGCGGTGTTCGGGGTCGCCCTCGCCGGCATGTTCGCCCTCAGCTCGCTGCTTGAAGCGCGCGGACGCAGGCAGCCTCGTGCGACGCCGACCGCCGCCCCCGAGAGTGCGCCGTTCCGCACCACCGGGCCCGTGCATCTCGCGGCGCTCGTTCTGGTCTGCGGCGCCGGCATGTCCGCCTGCCTGCTGGCCGACACCGGTTATGCGGTGGCGGCACCGGGCATTGGCACGCGGCTGCCGGCCCGTCATGCCGGCTTCGAGAGTGTCGACATGCCGATGTCGACGATCGAACGCCAGATCCTCCACGAGGATGTCACCATCGGCCGCCGCTTCTACACGACGCCCGAACGCGCCATCCTTGCCTCGGTGGTGATGAGCGGCGTCATCAAGCGCTCGCTGCACGAACCCCAGGTCTGTCTGCCCGGCCAGGGCTGGATCATTGATGCCAAGCAGCGCATCGAGATCGATGCCGGGCTGGAGCAGCCGGTGCAGGCGACCCTGCTGTCGATGCATCGTGACACCCAGACCGCCGAGGGCGGGGTGCGGCGCACGCGCGCGCTCAACGTCTATTGGTACTTCGGTTCCGACGGCACGACGGCGGCCTCGTACAACCGGCACGTCACGATCTCCTACTTCGACTCCGTGCTGCGCAACCTCAACCATCGTTGGGCATTGGTTTCCTTCTTCGCCCCCCTGCGCGATCAGGCGATCGGCCAGGAGGACCTGTTTGCCGAGGTGACCGCCCTCGAGGATGTGAAAACCTTCATCCGCAGCCTGGTGCCCGAACTGGTGGAGCAGGCGAAGGCCGGTGAAGTGCCACCCTCATGAAACCCCTGCTCCTGCTGCCCCTGTTCGGTGCGCTGCTGCGTGCTGAACCGATCGATGCCGATCTGCTCGTGGTCGGTGGCAGTGAGTCGGCCTGTGCCGCCGCCGTGCAGGCGGCCGGTCTCGGGGTGGGG
>JAEYYS010000034.1 GCA_023428335.1 Verrucomicrobiota bacterium
ACCAGTGGCGGCCCCCGGTCTCCTCGCTCATCTTTGCCCGTTCGACCCCGGCCATCCCGCGCGCCATCCCGGTCGACGAGGAATGATCCTGGCCGCCGCGACGGGCGTAAGAAAGCCCACGCGGCCAGCTTTCGTTTGACTGCCTCCGCCAAACCTCTCTCTTAACCCTCCCATGACACCCGAAGACGCCCAAGCCCAGCTCGACCAGCAAGTCCGCGAAACCATCGAATGGCATTTCTCGCCGGAGACCGGCTGCCCGTTCTGGCTCGACTGGGCGAAGAAAAACTTCGACCCGCGCGGCAAGGTCAACAGCTACGCCGACATCATCGCCCACTTCCCGCACTTCCAGGACGAGTGGCTGCGCGACCTCCAGCCCGAGGTCTGGGTGCCGGCCGCCTTCAAGGGCAAGCCCTACAACGTCTTTGAGACCGGTGGCACCACCGGCATGCCCAAGCAGCGCATCGGCTGGAACGATTTCCGCGTCGATTACGAGGAGTTCAGCCACAAGCTCGACGACAAGCACTTCCCGCCCGGCCAGGCCTGGATCATGGTCGGCCCGACCGGCCCGCGCCGCCTGCGCCTCGCCGTCGAGCACCTCGCCAACTACCGCGGCAGCTCCTGCTACTTCATCGATCTCGACCCGCGCTTCGTGAAGAAGCTCATCTCGAACAAGCAGTTCGACGTCGCCCGCCAGTACATGGACCACGTCGTCGACCAGGCCGTGCTGCTGCTGAAGAACCGCAAGATCTCGGCGATCTTCACCACGCCGAAGCTGCTCGAGGCGCTCGCTGAGAAGGTGGACCTGTACGACGCCGGCATCCGCGGCTGCTTCGTCGGCGGCACGACGATGACCCCGCAGTACGTGCGCTTCATCGTCGAGGAAGTCCTGGAAAACCGCATCGGCTTCTACCCGACCTACGGCAACACCCTCATGGGCCTGGCCGCCAGCGTGCCGCTGCAGCCCGAGGACCAGTTCTCGATCACCTACTACGCCCCGCAGCCGCGCGCCGTGCTGCGCGTCGTCAACCCGAATGAGACCAGTCAGGTCGTCGACTACGACACCTGGGGCCGCGTCGAGCTGACCACCCTGACCAAGGAGTTCTTCATGCCGCGCTTCCTCGAGCGCGACGAAGCGATGCGCCGCAAGCCGCGCGCCCCGTATGCCTGGGACGGCGTCGCCGACGTCCGCCCGTTTGGCGCCATGGAGAAGACCATCGTCGAAGGCGTCTATTGACCCGCCCACGGAAGGCAGGGCGCTCGGTCTCAGGGCGCCGTTTTCCCCCCACACCCCGGCCCAACGGCCGGGGTGTTTCGTTGGGGGGCGAGGCCGACGAACTTGAGGAACCGCAGATGACGCCGAGGAACGCAGATTTCTGAAGCCCAGCTCTCTGTGCCCATCTGCGGAAACCGTGGATCAACCAGGGCTCGGGAAGCTTGGCTTGTCGGGTATCCCGAAGCGGGGGCAGCGGGCCAAACTGGACATTTTGCCAGGGATGGGGTAATGTAAAATGATGAGGTCAGACCGAAACTCAGCCCTCTTGCGTGAATTGGGGCGTCTGCTGCCCCTGCTTCGGCAAGAATTTCCGCTGCGTCGACTGGCGCTTTTCGGTTCCACGGCACGCGGAGAAGCCGGACCTGAAAGTGACATCGACCTGGTGGTGGATGTGGAGCCCTCCATCGGGCTCGGCTTTGTGACATTGGCAGATCGTCTGGAAGCAGCACTCGGTCGACGGGTGGACCTCATCTCCCGGCGGGCGATACGGCCGGAGTTGTGGAAGCAAATTGAGCCGGATCTGATTGATGTCGAAGCGTGATGCCAGATTGCTGCTGCAGGACATGCTGCAGTCGATGGAGCGCATCCGACGCTACATTGCGGATTCGGATCTGGCGGCCTTCCTCAACGATGAAAAAAACCAGCGATACGGTTGTTCGTAATGTGGAGATCATCGGTGAGGCGACGAGGCAACTACCAGAGGCCTTCAAGCATGCCCACGCTGAAATACCTTGGCATCAGATGGCGGGAATGAGGAACCGCATCGTCCATGATTATGTCGGGGTGGACTTGGAATTGGTGTGGGCCGTAGTGACGGAATCTCTGCCAAGTTTGGCTGAACGTCTTTGCGAACTGAAATCGAATTTGGATTGAGACTTCCGGGGGCTAAGACCCAGCACAACAAACCGGAGGAACCCCACCGATGTCTGAAGCCTAACCCTCTGCGTTCATCTGCGCCCATCTGCGGCTCCACCAAGGGTTTGTGGCTGGCCCCTCAGCGTTCCAGCAGCCAGGCGAGCAGGGCGAGGAAGTCGGCTTCGGGGATCGTTTGGGCGAAGACGGGCGGCATGAGGGAGAGGGGCTGGACCTCGTCTTTGGCGAGGTCGGTTTTGGCCACACGGGTTTCGCGGCCGGTGGCGTCGGCGAGCACGAGCACCTGGCCGGCCTCGGCCTTGAGAAAGCCGCTGAGGCTGCTGCCGTCCTTGAGGGTGAGCAGGTGCAGGTGGAAGTGGGCGTCGACGTTGCGGTTGGGATCGAGGATGTCCTCGCACAAACGCGCGGCGCCGCGCGTGCCAATGCCGTCGAGCTGCGGCCCGAGCAGGCCACCCTGGCCGCCGATCTGGTGGCAGGCGGCGCAATGGGTTTGGAACACCTGCGCGCCGGCTGCGGCATCGGGTTTGCGGGCGGCAAAGGCGGCCGTGCGCGCGGCGATGAGGGCGTCGAGTTGCCGACGTTGTTCGGGCGACACCGCCAACGGCGGCGGCGCGGGCTGGGGCGGAAGGTAGGGGGCCAGGCGATCGCGCAGCGACACCGGCGCCTGTCGCCGCAGCAGCACGGCAAGCCGTTCCAGCTCGGCGCGGATTTCGGTTTCGCGGGCAAAACCCTCGAGATTCACCACGGCCGGCTCCAGGCGGGTCAGGCCGAGCCAGGCGTAGGCCTTGCCGGCGTCGCCATCGACGATTTCCAGTCGCACGAGTTGCCCCGCATGGGCGCTGAGATCGAAGGTGGTGCGCTGGGCGGTGTCGCTGCGCGGCGGGTAGGCGCGCGCCAGCTCGCGGCCATCCCCGGCGGCGACCACACGCACGAGGTTTTTGTCGTGGGCCGGCGTGTTCGGCGGGCCGCGGTGGCCGTTGATCCAGAAGCTCAGTTTCGCCGGGGCAGGGAAGGGAGGCGATTGCAGGGTGCCGGTGCGACTCTCCTCGGCGCCGCCACCCTGGCCCAGGCTTTGCAGCACCTGTACTTCGGTGCCATCGGCGCAGGGGCGCGGGCGCAGCGACCAGACGGGGGCGGGACCCGCCTGCGGCAATGGCGTCCAGGTGGCCTGGTGTTCGGCGGCTTCGGCCAGCCGTGCTTCGGCCAGTTCCCGGGCCCAGGCCAGCAGTTCAGGAGGTATGTCGAGGCCGCGCTCACCCAGGCCTTCGACGAGCGCCTGCAGTCGCACCAGCGGCTGGCCACCCGGGCGACGGGCGCGGTCGAGGGCGGCGGCCAGCGTCTCGGGCCGGCCATGGCGGGCAAGATGTTTCCAGCGTTCCGCGGGCGATTCCAGCGTCAGCGAGCCGAGCAGGAAGGCGGAGGCTTCCGCTGTCGGGACCGACTGCATAACGGACATAAACCAAGGCTTGTACGTGATCGGCTTGAGTCCGGTCATCAAGCGCTGATCGTGGCGGAACCAGGGCTGGGCGAGCCAGTCGCGCAGCAGGACTTTCAGGGCGTGGGCATAATGGCTGTCGCCGTGGAGATGCGGTTCGTCGGCCGGCGGCTCGACCAGTGGGTCGCAGAGTTCGATCAGGCGTTCGACCGTCCAGAGTCGCCACTCGTCGACCAGATCCGGTTCGCGATCGGGGATCTGGTTGAAGAAATCGGGTCGGTTCTGCAGCACCTGCACGGCCGCACGACCGGCGGCGCTGCCGCGGAAGTCAAAGATGATTCCCAGCGCCCAGCGCTCCCAGGGATGCAGCTTTTCCTGGGCACCGATGATCTGCGTGGCATGGGCCATGAGCAGGCCGCTGAGCCGGTCGTCCTCATCCGCCACCCACGCGCCGCCCGTATGCAGGTGGCGCAACACGCTCGCCACGGTAAAGCGTTCGCCCAGGTACGACAAGGCCCACAGTGTGTGAGCGAGGCGCAGGTCGGTTTTCCGCCACTCCAAGCGCAGGGCTTTGAAGTCGTGGGGTTCGCTGCCCGCATAGCCTTCGGGCCGGGCATCGCCCACCGGGGTGAAGGGCGGAAACGGGCTGTCATCGGCGAAGACCCGGCCGAAGTCGGCCAGCCAACTTGTGTCGCCGCGGCGTCGCACCTCCTGCAGGGCGAGATGGCGGCGTGTCAGGTTCGGGCTGCCCAGTTCCTCGGCGATTTGCTTGGGCGACAGGCGGGTGAAATCGACGCTGTCCGGGCGCGGCACGTCCTTTTTCACCACCCGCCAGATGCGCCCGCGATGGCGGTCGCGCCCGGGATGATCGAGCGGCACCTCGTAGTGGCCGATGATGCGGTTGTAGAAGTCGGCGACATACAGCGCGTGATCGGGTCCGAGCTGGAGATCGACGGGCCGGAACCACGGGTCCTCGCTGACCAGGAAGTCCGGTTGTTCCTGCGCCTTGGGCGTGCTGCCAAAGCGGATCACCTGGTCGCGGTTGACGCGCGAGGTGACAACGTTGCCGACGAAGACCTGATCATCCCAGGCCGGCCCCCAGACCCCGCCGTCGAGGTAGACGATGCCGCAGATGCCGGTGCTGCCGTGGGTGTGCTCGCACATGACCGGTGCAAAACCGAGGCCATCATGAGGTTTGCCAAAGCTCGGGTAGTGGGCGCCGCGGATGAGCTGATAGACGGGCGAGCTGTGGCAGTCGGCGCTGTACAGGTGGCCATAGCGATCCCAGGCCAAACCAAAAGGATTCACCTGGCCGCGCGTCCAGACTTCCACCGCCGACCCGTCGGGTTTGAAGCGGAAGACGTTGCCGCTGTGCAGCTCCAGGTCCGCAGATTTTTCAGAGGAGGTTGTGA